>CAYQMI010000010.1:1398-49103 GCA_964418575.1 uncultured Glaciecola sp. | reverse complement strand
GGTGGCATACCGATTGTGCTTTTTGCCGACAAACTCGGTATATCATCATATGGGCTATTTTGATGATGGTATTGTATTTTTATGTCTGGCAGTGAATCTCCCGAATCAATCTTTATAAGAGGTGTGTCCTCGCACAACGGCATGACCACAGTCTTAATTGGCGTGGTAGCGCTTGTGCTTGGCACCCTTGGTATTTCCCTGTTACCTGAATTGTTTTTCTTAGCGGCAATACTCATTGTAGTGGTGGGCATCATCGCCTTGGTAATGGGCTATTTTAAAATTAGAGAGCCCAAATACAGCCTTGAAATTTCGAAGCAAGAAGTGGTTTATCACCACCGCTTGGGAAAATGGTCAATTGACTGGAATAATATTCAGCGCATTGATGTTCCGCGCGTGCACATGGGTTTAGAGCATATCGATTTAGAAATGGTGGGCTTTAGACTAAAAGACCCTGAGGCTTTTCTACCCAACATTTCATTGCGCTTAATCACGCACTTACTCATGGAGCAGCGACCGCTTATCACGCAGATTGAGCGCTCCTCATGCGGCACTGGTAAGTGTTATGGCGACGACATGATGGAAGATGCCAAGTATAAAACGAAAAGCGGCGAAATAATTACCGGTGTTATTGCTATGTATGCAAACCGCATGCGCAAACTTCAAGAAGGATTAGGCTTCGATGTGTTCGTTTCTGTAAATGAGCTGGACCGAGGAGCACATGAGTTTGTGAACCTCATTCGGCAGTGTCATGACAGTGTCAAACAAGACGAAATTGCCAAGCAAACCCAGATTGCTCAGGGTAATAACTGAGGTTAACTAAACTCGCTAAGTGTTACAGTAACCTTTGTCGGCGTTTCGACCAATCGCTTGTCAGCACGTTTATCTCAACTAAAAGCTCATCGACGGCTTCAGAGTAGGGGTAGTCGAGACTTTTTTTCAAGGCTGACTCCAACTCCAAACACATCGCTTGTAGACGAGGTACGCCTGTGTAACAGCTCGCTCCGTGCAACTTATGTACGCTTGCCAGAAGCGCGTCAGCTTGGTTTGCTTGGCAGTGCGCTTTTATATCTTTTACGTGTTCGTCGAGCTGAGTAATGAAATCATCCATAAAAGACATAGCAACTTCAGGGTTTTGGTTTGAGCGATGCAGGGCCAACTCCCAATCTATGCTTTCAGGAAGTTTTTCGATGCTATTTGTGGGAATTTCACACCACTCGTTAATGAGCCGTATGAGATTATCAAGTTGAATCGGTTTAGACAGGAAGTCTTCCAAGCCAGACTCTAGAAAATGTTGCTTCTCTTCTTCTAGAGCGTGGGCGGTAACCGCGACAATAGGCGTTCCCATATTCAGTTTAGTTTTGCGAATTCGCTTGGTCGTTTCAATACCGTCCATTGATGGCATTTGAATATCCATTAAAATCAAATCATATTCAATTTGCTCACACTTTTTAATCGCACTAAAACCATCGTAGGCTAAGTCTAAGGTGATAGGGGAATGTTTTAGCCAAGTCTCTAACAAGCGTAAATTTAGCTCCATATCATCCACAGCGAGCATCCGAACGCTAGGAAGGTTCATAATTTGACGCTCATTCATGGAAGGCTGAGCGGGCTGCATGGTGGTTTCTAAGGCCGCAATTTTGCGCGCAGTCAGTGGTAATCTGACAACACGGGTAGATACCGGTAAGGCACTTATGAGTAGATTTGGAGGTGGAGGACCTGAAAACAAAACAACGGTATTAACTGGTGCTAACTCGCTAATGGTATTTAGCACAACATCGCGATGCTCTGCTTCTTTGTAAGAAAGCGTTAAAAAAAGATATGCCTCTGGTTCAAGGCTTAGCTCTTTGCAAACTAAATTTACTGTTTCAAAGCTAGAGACTTCAAACCCTGACTGTTGTAATTGATGAACCAATGAACGTCTCGATTCCCCCCAAGTGTCGTACAATATAGCTTTGCGTCCGGCAAAAGGTTTAATTTCAGCGCGAGCATTTAGCATCGCCTGTACCTTAAAGGGAATGATTGCTTCAAAGCTACTGCCTTCAGAAGGTTTACTATTAACGGTCAGCTCACCGCGCATCAAATAAACAAGCTCCTGACAAATTACCAGTCCAAGGCCCGTTCCCGGATATGAACGATTCAGTTCGTCGTCTAGTTGATGAAAGGCAGTAAATATGGTTTGCAGATCGCTCTCGCTCATACCGATGCCAGAATCTTCCACTTTTATTGACACCATGCAGTCAACGCTGGTCAATGAAACAACTTTGGCTCGCAATGCAACGTGCCCATAATTCGTGAATTTTAATGCATTACTGACTAAATTAGTGAGAAGTTGCTTGACTCTAAATACGTCGCCCACCAAATATTGCGGCATTTCGTCTACATCATAAATGAACTCAAGTTGTTTTAGGTGAGCGGTTTTAGACATGGTCGCGGCAATATCTTCAAACAATTCTTTCGGTTGAAAAGGTTTTGCGTTTAACGATAGTTGCCCAGCTTCCATTTTTGAGAAGTCTAAAATGTCGTTTACTAGCGTTAGCAAATCAGTTGCCGCTGAATTTACAATTTTTATGTGTTCTTCGCGCTCAGCGACATTTACTTTTGATTCAAGCTCTTTACTGAAACCGATAATTGCATTTAAAGGGGTGCGAATTTCATGGGACATATTTGCCAGAAACTGTGATTTTACTTCACTCGCTTTAACCGCATCTCGCCTTGCCATATCTAAGTGAACATTTTGTTCTTCCACGAGAAGAAAGTTGTTCTCAGCATCTGCGCGCGCTTGCACCAGTTCAGTTTCAAGCTCGCTTTGAGTTTTACTCACAATCGATAATAAAAACGCGCCCGCCTGAATGTTCAAGGCTAGTTGAAACAGCTGTGTATTGAAGGTGTTGGTAGACAGATAGCCAAAAATATAAAGAGTACTGAGTATGGCACCTATAAACATTATCGCCCAGCCGATCATAATGGGGCGAGAGGGAATATACTGCTGGTTAAAGGCTTGCAGGGAAGTTAAGAAATTAATTCCCAAGCAAGAAAAGCCCACAGAATATGTCACGATAAAGCGCCATTCAATCGAGAGTATGGGCAAATGGATAATGATTAATGAAACGAAAGACACAGCAATAAAAGCAATTAAGGCCACATACATTTGTTTGCCATAGTGTGTTTTTGGCAATAGAAATAAGGTAAACGCTGAGCTAGACATACACAGAAATATGACCAATTCCTCAGGCTTTAGTAGCGTAAATAGATTGGTGAAATGTTCGTCTAAAAGGTGGCTGTGACCGCTCCAATTAAGTTGCCAAATGAGTACTAAAGCTATGTGGGTGAAAAACAATAAATTGTTAATACTTGGATAGTTAAATGAGAAGGTAATGGCGTACATCGCAAGAATAAGAATTGCGCCATAAAATCCGCCCCAGAGTAAAAAGTCTATTTGGTTGGTGCGCTGGTGAACCGATTCAGGTTGAATGTAGATAGGCGCCAAAAGCGACATGCTAGAGGAGGAGGCATACAAAAAAATGTCTACGATTTCGTCTTTGGGTAAAGAAAACTCGAAGGTTGGGTTGGCGAAGTTAGTCGTTTTATTTTGAATGCCGTCGGTGCCTTGGTAAATCACCTCACCGCGGTACATTAAATATAGTTGAGCATCTTGGAGCTGTGCAAAACGCACCGAGAGCACCCATGTGTTTAAATCGGTTTGGTTATTTACACGGGCATGAAACCACAGGCCTTCTCTGACGAAACCAAAATTCGACTGCTCTGAAAACTGATAGGGCATATCATCTTTATTGGCTCGAAAAGCATCAAAGCTTAAGGGTTCGCCGTCTTGCCAGTAAACGGCGAACTTTGGTGTAACCAGTTCGGCTTCTTCAGTTTGCGTCAGTATGATTTCGTTTTGTGCCATCGCCTGTGGCGAAAGCAAAAGGCTCATACAAAAACAAGCGCAAACAAAAACAATATAATTACAAATGAGTTTATTCAAAGAGAAGTTATGCTTTTATAAAAAATGCGATACCATGAGTCTAATATAAAGATTCCTGGTGAATAAGTATACAACGCTCATCTAATGTTTTTTAACTTACCACACCGACATATGATACCGACTTATGAACAATGAAATAATAATAAACAGTGACGGCATAGAGCAACTTTCATTAGGCCGATTTACCGAAGACGCCTATTTAAACTACTCGATGTACGTCATCATGGACCGCGCTTTACCGCATATTGGCGATGGCTTGAAACCTGTTCAACGCCGAATTATTTATGCAATGTCTGACCTTGGTTTGAGTAACAACGCCAAATATAAAAAATCAGCGCGCACAGTGGGTGATGTGTTAGGTAAATTCCACCCTCATGGCGACTCAGCCTGTTACGAGGCGATGGTGCTAATGGCGCAGCCTTTCTCCTATCGTTATCCCTTGGTTGACGGACAAGGCAACTGGGGTGCACCAGACGATCCTAAATCTTTTGCCGCTATGCGTTACACCGAAGCGCGTTTGTCGAAATTCTCAGAGATATTACTCACTGAGCTAGGGCAAGGAACCGTAGACTGGGCTCCAAACTTTGACGGCACCTTGCAAGAGCCAAAAGTACTGCCAGCGAGACTGCCGCACATATTGTTAAATGGTATTACCGGCATCGCGGTTGGAATGGCAACCGATATTCCCCCTCATAACGCCAGAGAGCTAGCCAATGCCTGCGCCGAGTTACTAGATAACTCAAAAGCAGAACTTTCGGATTTGTTAGTTCATGTGCAAGGGCCAGATTACCCAACCGACGCTGAAATTATCACGCCAAAAGCCGACATTCAAAAGATTTATGAGACCGGGCGAGGCAGTATTAAAATGCGCGCGGTTTACCATGAAGAAAACGGTGAGGTAGTCATTACGGCGCTTCCGCATCAAGCGTCAGGCGGGAAAATTCTGGAGCAAATTGCGGCGCAAATGCAGGCCAAAAAGCTTCCTTTTGTAAGTGATTTACGCGATGAATCTGACCATGAAAACCCAACGCGACTGGTGGTGACGCCTCGCTCTAATCGAGTGGACGTAGAGCAGGTAATGCAGCACTTGTTTGCTACCACCGATTTGGAAAAGAGTTACCGCGTTAACATCAATATGATTGGTCTCGATGGGCGTCCACAGGTTAAAGACTTAAAATTGATATTAAGTGAATGGCTGCAGTTTAGACGCGACACGGTTACCCGCCGTCTGCAGTATCGCTTAGACAAAGTATTAGCCCGCCTACATATTTTAGAAGGTTTATTAATTGCCTTTTTAAATATAGACGAAGTTATTGCCATCATCCGCAATGAAGATAAACCCAAGCCGGTGTTGATGGAACGTTTTGGGATTTCAGACACGCAAGCAGAAGCCATATTGGAGTTGAAACTTCGGCATTTAGCTAAGCTAGAAGAAGTTAAAATTACCGGTGAGCAAGAAGAGCTTAGCAAAGAGCGCGATTCATTAGAGCTACTTTTAGGCTCTGACAGACGTTTGAAAACCCTGATCAAGAAAGAAATTTTAGAAGCTGCTGAACTGTACGGCGACGACAGACGTTCACCCATTATTCAGCGCGGTGAAGCAAAAGCGCTGTCTGAAAAAGAACTCGTGCCCTCTGAAGCCGTGACCGTTGTGCTATCAGAAAAAGGCTGGGCGCGCTGCGCTAAGGGCCATGATATTGATGGCACCAATTTAAGCTATAAATCGGGTGATACTTATTTGCACAGCGCGAAAGGGCGCAGTAATCAGCCCGCGGTATTCTTAGACTCCTCAGGGCGAAGCTTTTCTTGCGACGCACATGCTCTACCTTCAGCCCGCAGTCAGGGTGAGCCCTTAACTGGACGCTTCAGTATTGTAGGAGGGGAACAAGCTAAGTACGTGCTAATGGCGCCTGAGAAGCAGGCCTATTTAGTAGGCTCTGATGCTGGCTATGGTTTTGTTGGACATTTTGAAGATATGCTGACCAAAAACAAAGCGGGTAAAGCCTTTGTTTCATTGCCGGTTGGCGCAAAACTTCTGTGCCCGCAGCGTCTTATCAATCTCGAAACAGACTGGTGTTTGTGTATCTCAAATCAAGGCAGGATGCTGCTGTTCCCATTGAAAGATCTTCCAGTACTTGGCAAAGGCAAAGGGAATAAGCTGATGAACATCCCTTCTGCCAAAGCTAAAACGCGCGAAGAGTATTTAACCCATCTCGTGGTTGTGCCAAACGATGCCAGCGTAAAAGTAGTGGCAGGTAAACGTGTAATGACCCTCTCTCAAAATGACTTGCAGCACTATCATGGAGAACGTGGACGCAGAGGTAACAAGCTCCCTCGAGGCCTGCAGCGCGTTGATGATGTTGAAGTAGTGAGTCAAACACTGAATACGATGCAAAGTGATGGTAGTGACGCAGCTTCTGCGACCGAGGCAGGAACGTTGGAGCAGTCATCAAACGATGCGCCAGAAAGTAGCATAGATAAACAAGCGCCTACTGATGAACAGCCTGAATAGGCTTTGCTAGCGAAATGGACGGAAGTTTGCCAGACCTCGCTTGGAATTGCCCAGTTTGCAAGGAAACATTGCTCTTAGAAGGCCGCTCGTGGCGATGTAGCAATGGGCACTGTTTTGATTGTGCCAAAGAGGGCTATGTAAATCTATTGCTGGCACAGCATAAAAACAGCAAAGAGCCGGGCGATAACAAAGACATGGTCTTAGCTCGGCAAGCTTTTTTAAAGTCAGGTGCTTACGGCAAACTTGCTCATAAGCTTGCCTCCTTATGCAATGAGTATATGCAATCGAAAGAAGATGCTGAGAATGCAGAGGGTGCAGAAGACGCCAACCACGCTTCGTCATTCTCTTTATTTGATGTTGGATGTTCGGAAGGTTATTACTCTTCCCATATTCAACGTACGCTTGTACAAAACGGTATTTCAATGAATGTTGGTGGCTTAGATATCTCAAAACCCGCCATCCAAAAGGCCGCAAAAAGTCACCCAGAGAATCGTTATTGCGTAGGCAGTAGTTATAATATCCCACTTAGTGACAACAGCATTGATGTCGCCTTACAAGTTTTCGCGCCTGCCAGTACAAGCGAGCTGCAAAGAGTGCTCAAGCCATCAGGCATGTGGCTGCTAGTAGAGCCAGCACCAGCGCACTTAAGCGAGCTCAAAGCCTTTGTTTATGAGCGAGTACAAGAGCATACGATGAGCGCCGAAGTACCGGCGGGTTTTTATCTGGCGGAGCAAATAGAGTTGAATTTTGATGTTGTATTAAAGAGCGATGACGAGCGTTTGAATTTGCTTAAAATGACACCTTTTTATTGGCGCATATCACCCGAAAATAAACAGAAATTACTGGCGAATTTGAAGCAGGTAAGCGCTTCTTTTTTGATCAAAGGTTACGTGCCGGCTACTAACTAGGCCGGCACTATTTCTTATCCAAAGCTGAGCTTAAGTATTGCTTTAACTTGCGTTGGTGCTTTCAAATATTTTATCAGCGTTGGCGGCAACAAAGCCTTGGTAAAGATTACCGTCGGGTAAACGGTAGCGCTGTGCAAATTCGTAAAAGCAGCTAGGGATAGAAACAGAAGTGTCGGTAAATTGCACTTCGCCTTTATCTGCCATAGTCGAAGATTGCGCAAGGCAAACCTCTTCAGAGCCTTTTATTTCTCCACCTACCTGATTCAATGCAAAGCCGTTTTGCTTCAAAATCTCGTTTACTTCGCTCAACTGGTGAATGTTTTTCAAGTGATTAACACTCACCGTAAAGTGGTTCGCTCGATAACCCCATGCAGACATCCATGCCGCATATTCAGACTCGGCTAAAAGCGTTCTATACTCATCGCTAGAGACTTGCCAATGGGTACCAGAATATAAAAAGTTATCTTGTGTTACGGCACTTTCATCCATCTGCGCAAGCATTTTATGGATGATGTCTTGGGCCTGTTGACTGAGTTCTTCTACTCTTAACTCACTGATAAATACCTTAGGTTGAGTCGGGTCAGGATGCTGAAAATGCAAGGCACTTAACTTTTTCGCTGCAAAGTCATAGTCACCGCCCAGAGTATAGCCAACCGCCTTAAAGTGCGCCGAAAGAACATCAAGGTTGACCTTTTTAAGGTTAAAGGTTCTAAGGGCAATATGATCGTTGACGATATCGCTCTGACCGCTTTTATCACCCAACAAGTCATGGATTTTCTTCGCGGAAGGTGTGATATGCAAATAGTCATTCCATAAACCTTCAAATAATGCGTTTACATCAGTATGCATAATGCTCTCTCTTATAATTAAACACGCTTTACAGATCTAGATTTAAGCCCGGGCTTAGACTTCCAGGGAGGCTTACTTTTTCAAGCTCAACAGAAGCAACCGGATAGGCACAGTAGTCAGCCGCGTAGTAAGCGCTTGCTCTATGGTTGCCGCTTTCGCCAATACCGCCAAACGGAGCCGCACTAGAGGCGCCTGTAATGGGACGGTTCCAGTTGACTATGCCGGCTCTGATGCGCGGTAGGAAATAATCATAGTCACTTTGCTCGTCGGCTAATAAGCCGGCAGATAAACCAAATTTGGTATTGTTTGCCAAAGCGATAGCATCGTCTATGTTGCTGTAGCGAATGACTTTTAATAAAGGACCGAAGTGTTCTTCATCAGGCATTTGCTCGGCAATATTTGTTACGTCGATAATACCTGGGCTCACAAATCCTGTGTCGGTGTCTTGATGCTCAAGCCTTACTAATGATGTGGCGCCCATATCGAGCAAGACCTGCTGCGCGACTGCCATAGAGGCTGCTGCACGGGCTGAAATCATTGCGCCCATGAAAGGCTGCTCCTCGTCGTCATAGTGACCAACACGAATTTGTTTTGTGGCTTTTACTAAGCCCTCGAGTAAAGAATCGCCATCACTACCGCTTGGCAAAAACAGCTTGCGCGCACAAGTACAGCGCTGACCTGAGGTAACAAAGGCCGATTGAATAATGTCATGAACAGCGGCTTTTGTATCGGCAACGTTGGTAACCAGCAGTGGGTTATTACCACCCATCTCAAGTGCAAGTATTTTACCGGGGCTGCCGGCAAATTGTTCATGTAATAGTTTACCGGTGTTGGAGCTACCAGTGAAAAATAAACCATCAATGTGATTATGACTTGCTAGCGCTTTGCCAGTATCTACCTGACCCTGAACTAAGTTTAATACGCCATTTGGAAGACCCGCTTTTTGCCACAGCTGCACCGTATATTGTGCTACCAATGGTGTTAAATCACTTGGTTTAAACACGACAGTATTACCCGCTAATAAAGCAGGAATGATATGTCCATTGGGTAAATGCCCCGGGAAATTATAAGGTCCAAATACCGCCACAACGCCATGCGGACGATGACGCAGAACAGCACGGCCTGCAGGCATTGGGTTTTCAACCGTGCCGGTGCGTTCATGATATGCGCGCTCTGAAATTCCTGCTTTCCCCATCATCGCGGCTACTTCGGTAGCAGTTTCCCATTGCGGCTTACCGGTTTCTTTAGCAATTATCTTGGCAAACTCTGCTTTGTTTTCTTCAAGTAACGCGGCAAAGCGCTTTACGATAGCTAAGCGAGAGTCAAAGTCGCTCAATGACCATTCAACAAATGCGTCTCTTGCCGCCATCACCGCTTGGTCAACCTGTTCGGCACTAGCTGCACTGCCTTGCCAAACGCTGGTATTTTTAGCAGGGTCGATAGAGTCAAATGCATGACCTTTACCGGCTAACCAATCACCGTTTATAAAATGAGTTTGATTGTTTTCTAACATTAGGGTTTCTCCCTTTATTGATGACGATTGCTGCAGATAAGAGACGCGCTAAACAATTAACAAAGGCCGTTTGCACAAGGCGCTAGCCTAACTGTGCCAGTGCTATCTAGCATCAAAGCAGAGGCTGTTTTTCGACTCATTATCGCTTCGCCATTGTCATTGAATTTTACAGTTGCCACGCAAGCTCGGAAATCTTGTATTTTATCGTTAATGATAAAATGCATCTCGCCCTCTTCTTTGCCCAATTGCTCAACCACAACAAAATTGCGAGTACTGCTCTTGCGCACCGTTGTGATATTTGAAACGTCGGCTTCAATGGTGGGGCCGGCATCGAAAATGTCTACGTAGCCACGATTCTTAAAGCCTTCTTGTTGAAGAAGTCTTAATGCCGGCTTCGTTTTCTCATGCACTTTACCGATGCACGCCTGCGCTTCTTTGGAGAGCAAATTAACGTAGATGGGATACTTAGGCATAAGCTCTGCAATAAAGACTTTGTTGCCAATGCCGGTTAAGTAATCTGCGGTAGGAAAATCGACGGAGAAAAAGTGTTTTTCTAACCACTCCCAAAACGGGCTTTTGCCCGATTCATCTGATATTCCGCGCATTTCAGCAAATACGGTATCAGAGAATCGATGAGGGTGTTGTGCCATAAAAAGAAAGCGGAACTTTGAAAGTAGTCTTCCCGCTAAGCCTTTTCTAGCCTTCTCTCTAAGAAATAAGGTGCATATTTCGCTCACGCCTGTGTAGTCATTGCAGAAAGTAAGCAAATCTACAGTATTGTGAACGCCAAGCTCGCGTGAAGCATGTGTGACTTTACTAACATGATAGTGATAAAACGCATCATTAAGGCCAACGGTTGCCTCTATGCCAGAAGTACCAACAACTTCACCTGTTTCCGTATCTTCCATAACAAACAAATAGCTTTGTGCGCCCGGTGCTTGTGGATCACTTGCAAAAGCGAGTTGCGCGTCGCTGATTTTTTTGCGTAATAGCTCTTCGTTTACCGGCAATGAGGTAAAGCCAATGCCAGACTCTTTAGAAATTTCGTAGAGCGCAGCATAGTCGCGCTCTTGAATAGGACGAATAATCTTCATAAGAATTGTTCGCCTGTTTAGTCGTTAGCAGTAAACGATGCAATAGCGCGTTCAAAGCGCGCTAGACCCTCAATGATATCTTCATCAGGAATGATTAAAGATGGCGCAAAACGCACAACATCCATGCCTGCTATCAAGCACATTAGACCCTCTTGCGTCGCGGCGGTCATCACATCTTTCGCCTTTCCTTTATACTTCTCGTTCAATGCGCAGCCTAATAGCATGCCTTTACCGCGAATTTCTGCAAAAATATTGTATTTGCTGTTAATCGCTTCTAGCTTTTCACGAAATAAAGCTTCTTTACGGCATACGCCATCTAAAATTTCAGGATTGTTAACCACATCAAATACACTTTCTGCAATTGCACAGGCGAGTGGGTTGCCGCCGTAAGTGCTGCCGTGGGTCCCAGGCTTTAAGCTTGCCGACACTTTATCGGTAGTTAGCATTGCGCCTACCGGAAAGCCACCGCCTAATGATTTGGCAGAGGTTAGAATGTCGGGCGTGACGCCAACATTCATGTATTCAAACAGTTTACCGGTGCGGCCCATGCCAGATTGCACTTCATCGAAAATGAGCAATGCATTGTGCTCGTCGCAAAGCTCTCTGACACCTTTAATAAAATCGGGGTCTGGCACAATAATGCCGCCTTCGCCCTGCATTGGCTCCATCATAACTGCGCACGTGCGCTCTGACATTAACTCTTTCAATGCGTCTAAATTATTATATTCACAGTGCATAATCGCACCTGGTTTTGGACCAAAGCCGTCAGAGTAAGCGGGCTGACCACCTACTGTTACAGTAAAAAAAGTTCTGCCGTGGAAGCCTTTGGCAAATGCGATAATTTGGTCTTTTTCTTCGCCGTAGTGATCAAGGGCAAAGCGACGCGCTAGCTTAAGTGCCGCCTCGTTGGCTTCAGCACCAGAGTTTGCAAAGTAAACTTTGTCGGCAAACGTAGCGTCGGTAAGCTTTTTAGCAAGTCTTAATGCGGGTTCATTGGTAAATACATTACTCAAATGCCATAGTTTTGCGCCTTGCTCTGCTAGCGTTTTTACAAGTGCTGGATGGCAGTGGCCCAACACATTTACAGCAATACCGCCGGCAAAATCAATATACTCAACACCTTCCTGATCCCAAACTCGCGAGCCTTCACCGCGCACCGGCACCATCGCCGCAGGATTATAGTTAGGTACCATTACTTGATTAAACGTCTCTCTGGTAACTTGCATGTAAAAACCTCTACTAATTTGAATAAAACACGCGCTAAAAAATCAAAAGCTCTTGCTGATATTTTAGCACTTTGCTTACAAAATGGTCGCCTAGTATGACAGAAAGTTTTCTCTTAGTCGCTAGTGGAAAATGCCTGAAAAGCTTGTTTTTACTGCGTTATGCAGAATGTTGCAGCGGATATGCATAATTATATTTGGCTGAGATGATTATAGTGCTCAGGAAGAGCGGAAATATAAGAATGCTGCCTAGATAGCGTATTGAGCCTTGGTGCACCTGCAGCACATCAATGCAATAGAATTAGCGCACAATTAGTTGTCAAAACTGGCAAACGCATATTCATGCAAAAATAAATTTTACTATTATCGAAGTATTTTAGCTTGAAGGAGGCTGTTTATGACTCTTGAGGCACCGACTCGCTAATTTTCAGCTCTATGCCGGTTAAGTTAATTTTAGTAACCACCGCGACATCGTCGGATTTTATTCCAAAATTACGCAGGTATAGCATCGACGCTTCTTTATCCATCAGCTTATGTGTCTGCATCATTTTAAACTGCATGTAGCCTTGTGCGTTAAATAAGAGCTTGGTTAAGGGATGCAGGTTATGCTCTTCAAGGTATTTAAAGCTGATTGAACGGATAGAAGTGTAGTCTTCAAAGCCCATGCCGATTAGAAGCCATTTGCATTTAAAAAAGTTGAAAATGCCGGCGTTAATATCTGCCGCATGTTTACTCCACAGCGACAAAATATACTTGTGCGAAGGTTTCAGTGAAGCAAGTGCTTTGGCTTGATTGGGGTTGTTTCGTTTTCGAGCGTCAATAATGCGCTCGCGCAGTTTATCGTCAAATGAACGCAGGTATACATTTGCAATTACAGAGCGCCCGAGGGTTGATAGCAAGCCTAGATTAAACCCGAAGTGCGGGCGTATGCCGCGTTTTTCCGCCAAGGCTTTTGCGATATTGCCTGTACCAATGGTATACAACCAAAGGTGCTTTTGTAAATCGGGCGTAAAATCAGAGTGCATTGGCATACAGTTTTTTGCAACTAGCACTGGGATCAGCGAGCGTAAACTCTCAACCCCAATAAAGCTTAGGGCGCTATGAAGAGTTTTAAGAATAATCGGGTGGCCTTGAGAATCTACTCGGCGATACTTAGGCTGACGAACAAATTTTATGATGGTTTTCTCCAACCATTCAACTTTTTCAATACAAGCAACTAAGCGCGAAATTGAGCATGCTTCGGTATATAAAATATCAAATAGCTTGCCTAATGCCGGGTCGAAATCGAGTACGTTGTAAAACAAGTCTTCGATGTCGTTAAAGCGCTTTTCCAGGTCGGGAATTAAAGTGCGATGAAAGTCTGATTCAATTTCATGAAGGTAATTGTTTTCAGCAGTCGCTGCGATTTCTCGCTGTTTGTTTGCGAGCTCTTCACACATTAGCAGCTTGCGGCGAGATTCAGCTTGCTCAGAATCTTCCATCATTTTCATGGTTTCAGTTTTTTGACCCGCTAAAATAATGGCGTCGTCTAAGGACAACAACATTTGTTCAAATCGGTCGTTGTAGATTCTGGCTAATTGCGAAACGCTCTTTTTCATTCACTATCCAAGTGTTAAAAAGTTCTGCAGTATTTGGTGTCCGCATTCTGTAAGCAAAGATTCAGGATGAAACTGCACCCCATATAGTCTTTGCTTAGCGTCTTCGATTGCCATGATTTCGGTATCTTCAAAATCATTACACCAAGCACTCACATGAAACTGTTCAGCTAAACTCTCATTGTCTACTATCAGTGAATGATAACGCGTAGCCAAAAATGAGGGTTTACAATTGCGAAACAATACCGACTGCGGGTCACTTTGAACATTTGATGTCTTGCCATGGCGAATGTGTTTCGCTCTCACCACGTTTGCACCTGCGTCCTGTGCAATCGCTTGGTGACCCAGACATACGCCCAAAATCGGAAGCTTTCTTTTAAAGGCATGTATTGCCGCTAAAGAAACCCCTGCTTCATTAGGCGTGCATGGGCCCGGTGATATGACCAAATAATCAAATACTCGTTGTTGCAGCTCAGTAATCGTTATTGCATCGTTTTTTACAACGGTGACCGACTGACCGAGTTCTTCAAAGTAGCGTGCGAGGTTATATGTAAAAGAATCGTAGTTATCGATTATTAGCAGCACCTTGCTTACCTTTGAACAAACCCTAAAGTTTGGTACACCTTGTTTAGTGTATCGGACGCAATTGCCTGAGCTTTAGCGCTGCCTTGCTGCATGACTTGGTGGAGATACTGATTGTCGTTACGGATGCGTTTATATTCGCTTTGAATGGGGTCGAGCATGGCCACTACCGCTTGAGCAACATCGCCTTTTAAATGACCATACATTTTGTCTTCATATTCTGGCACCAAAGACTCTACCGAGCGTCCCGTAGCACATGATAGTAAAGACAAAAGGTTCGACACCCCGGGTTTTTCTGCTAAATCAAAATAGATGCGTGCTTGCTCATCGCTATCTGTAACCGCGCGTTTTATTTTTTTAGTGAGCACCTTGGGATCTTCTAGTAGGCCAATGATATTGTTGGGATTGTCGTCAGACTTAGACATCTTTTTATTAGGGTCTTGCAAACTCATTACACGAGCGCCCGATTTTGGAATGAAGGGTTCAGGCATGGTAAAGGTTTCACCATAATTGTTATTAAAGCGAGTGGCGATATCTCGAGTCAGCTCCAAGTGCTGTTTTTGGTCCTCACCAATAGGTACTTCATTAGCTTGATATAAAAGGATGTCTGCTGCTTGCAGCACAGGGTAGGCGTACAAACCCACATTGATGTTATTTACGTTTTTTTGTGACTTATCTTTAAACTGCGTCATGCGGTTAAGTTCACCCATTTGGGTGAAGCAGTTCAGTACCCATGCAAGTTGTGCGTGCTCTGGTACATGCGACTGCATGAATATAGTGCTTTTATTGGGGTCGATACCACAGGCTAAATAAAGCGCTAGACCATCTAAACAAGCTTCTTGCAACAGTTTTGGCTCTTGACGTACGGTAATCGCATGTAAATCCACAATCATATATAAACAATCATGACTAGACTGCATGTCTACCCATTGACGCAAAGCGCCCATGTAATTGCCCATTGTAAGCTGGCCTGAAGGCTGGCATCCACTTAGTACTACTGGTCTAGCTGCTGTTGTCACTGCGTTTTCCTAACTTATAAGTTGTTTGAGTTTACTGATTGTCTTGTGATAGTCATCGGTATTAAAAATTGCTGAGCCAGCTACAAACATGTCAGCACCGGCATTGCGCACTGCGGCAATGTTGTTAGTGTTTATGCCACCGTCTACTTCAATACGAACCTGCAAGCCCGCTTCGTCGATGCGCGATTTTAACGCCTTAATCTTATCAATGCTATGTTCAATAAATGCTTGACCGCCAAAACCCGGGTTAACCGACATAATTAAGACGTAATCGAGCTTATGTAATACATGATCAAGCACGTGCAAAGGCGTGCCAGGATTTAAGGCAAGCCCTACTTTACAATTGTGGCTTTTTACCAATTCAATACTGCGGTCAATGTGTTGACTGGCTTCTGGATGAAAGCTGATCATACTGGCTCCAGCCTCAGCAAAACGTTCTATCAAATCATCAACGGGGCTCACCATAAGGTGCACGTCGATGTCGGCACTAATACCGTGCTTACGCAAAGCGCTGCATATCATCGGGCCAAAACTTAAATTGGGTACATAGTGATTGTCCATAACATCAAAATGAATAATGTCAGCACCGCCAGCAATAACATTTTCAACTTCTTCACCGAGCTTGGCAAAGTTAGCAGATAGGATGGAGGGTGCGATTAGGGGAGGCTGCATGTTAACTCCGAAATATAGTAGGCCTTGGACTGGCAAAAGTGTAACGAACTTCCACTGATTGGCAAAGGACAAAGATTGCCCTCTATTGGGGATGATGCGTCAAAATAGTGCGAAACCTGCCCCACTCGATAAATTCTATTCTTATTAAACAGCCTCAACATTTACAATTTATTTGTAAATACAAAATAAAGTCAATTAAAATCAATAAGATAAACTTAAAGTTAAATTATCTTTAATAATGGGCATCGCTTTTGCTATCAGATGGCTACTAGCGACAATATAAAAACAATAAAAACGACGTTTACACATTTACACACTTTTATGAAAACTACGGAGAATACACAATGGTTCATATGAAAAAAGCAGCAATTGCGGCGTCTTTATTGGCAAGCACTTTCGTCAGCACAAGCGCGATGGCAGAAGCTGAATGGTCTGCAAACATCGGTTTACTCAGTGAATATCACTTCCGAGGCATCGTGCAAAATTCTACTGCGACTGCAAACGGTGGTGTTGATTTAAGCGCTGGCGGTTTTTATGCAGGCGTATGGGCTGCAGATGTTGAAGACGGTTTAGAAATAGATTTGTACGGCGGCTATGGTTTCGAGTTTGAAAACGGACTTTCATTAGGCGCTGGCGTAACAACGTATCAGTACACTGGCGATTTCGACACTGAATATAACGAAATTAACCTTTCAGCAGGTTTTAGCTTTTTAAGCGTTGAGTACACCTTAGGTGAACGTGACGGCGAAGATGATCCAGATGATTCATACACCTTTACTGGGATTACGGCTTCTCACGAAGGCTTCTCTGCTACTTTCGGTACTTTTGGTGGCGATTATGAAGGTAACTATGGAGAGATTGGTTATAGCACAACGTATGAAGGCTTTGACCTAGGCGTGGCATTTATCAAAAGTGACAGTGATTTAGATAACGATGAATCTGTTTACTTTTCAATCGCAAAGTCCTTTGACCTTTAGTTGAGCTGCCATTCGAACTCAATAAGTAAGTCTTGCTGGTTTAAACCTAGCTAAGTTAACTTAAACAACGCCGACTTTTCTAAGTTGGCGTTTTTGTATAAATTGCACTACACTACAAAAAGTATTTCAGGGATATTGTTAATATGGAAAATCCAAAGAATATTAGCGCAACTAACACAAACCGAATGAAACCATTTCTTATGACGCTTGCTGTGTCGGGGATATCGGTGTTTGCTTCGGTATACCTGATGTTATCCTCTGCTAATGCGCCCTGTCACAATACTACCCCAAACTTCTCGATGAACGATGCTGTATCTACTCAGCACTTTCAACGCGGAAATGCCGACGTTACTGCCTTGTGTAACCGTGATAATCAACAAATCAGCTGGGTTACATGGTTTTTCAAAAAACCTGAATCGGCTCAGTTTCATTTTGTCGATTTGTTAGAGTTATTAAACAGAAATCAATAATCCGAAACTAATAACTCGAATGCTGTCCTTACCTCGTTTAAATAAACTTAGCATTTGGCAAGTTATCAAAAGCGTACTCGCTAGCTTCTTAGGTGTGCAAACTCAGCAGAACTATCAGCATGACTTTACCCATTCAACAAGCATTTTACCTTTTGTATTGGTGGGAATTGTGATGGTTATATTATTAATTCTCTCGATACTTGGCGTGGTGCTTTTAGTTACCTAACAAACTACTTCAACATATCCGCTGTTTAATTTGCCCGCTTAATAGATTTCTGGCTTTGTTGCTGGTTGAGGAAGGTCGCCAATGCTTCATGGCCGATAGGCCGCGAAATCAGGTAGCCTTGGATATAGTCACACCCTAGCAGGCGAAGTTGCTCAAAGTGCTCTTCGGTTTCTGCACCTTCAGCGACTATCGGCACGGAAAGGCCGTGTAGCATCTGCGTTAGCGAGCCAACGATACGCTGCTGACGTTTATCTTTGTCTATGTTGTTCAAAAGTGAGCGGTCTAATTTAACCGTGTCATATGGAAACGCCGTTAAATATGAAAGCGATGAGTAACCTGCGCCAAAGTCATCAATAGCGATTTTGAAACCAATTTTGGTGGCTTGTTCAATCCACGTTTTAGCTTGCTCAAAACTTGTAATTAAAGATGTTTCGGTTAACTCTAACTCAATTCGTGCAGCAGAAATATTTCGCTGCTGGATCATATTGCTTAAGATTGAAATCGCAGTGTCGTTGACTAACTGCGACGGGCTTAAATTAATAGAAATAACCACATGGTTGAGACCGATTTGATCAAGATACTCTATTTCTTTTAAAACGTTGCCCACAATCCACTCAAAGAGCATATTCATGTTTTCGCTTTCTTCAACCACGTCAATGAAAATGGGTGGGGGAATATGCCCTAAATCGGGATGATGCCATCGACATAGAGCTTCTAGCTTTATCACTTCTCGGGTGCTTGCGCTTACAACCGGTTGAAATACTACTGACAACTGGTCATCGGCTAACGACGATATAAAATCATTTTTGATAGTAAATCGACGCTGTGCACTTTTGCGCATTTGTTCGTTGAAAAAGGCGTAGCCATTTTTGCCATCCTCTTTTGCTTGATACATCGCAATGTCCGCGTAGCGTAGAATGCGGTCAGGCTCAATACCACGAGCTTCTTGAAAGGCGATGCCTATACTGGCACTGATTGCGATACTGGTGTCATAAATATGGAAAGGTGCTGAGAATAATTCAACCACTGCATCGGCCATGTTTTTTAGAGCTTCTTGCGACATATAGTTTGAATAGCAAATAACAAATTCGTCACCACCGATGCGATAAACGCGGATGTATTTATTCACCACACCCTTTAAGCGATAGCCTATTTTTTTAAGCATAATATCACCGGCTTCATGACCTAAATTATCGTTAACTGGTTTAAAACCATCGAGATCTAAGAAGAATATTGCAACGTTTGCGATGTGCTCCTCGCGATTCATGTTGGCTAAATCTTCAACTAAAACGTTGCGCGTGAACAAGCCGGTTATGCTATCGATGGTTGCTTGGCGAACTAAGCGCTTTTGGGAGTTGCTAAGTTCCTGTTCGTAAGATTCAAGCACATCGATGGCGTGGCGAAACTCATCTTCTAAGTCATCTAATTCATCGGGTAATATGGCTTTGCCACGTTTTCCTAAGCGAAAGCGCGCGATGTTGTATTCTTTTGCGCCAATCAGTTTAATAGCGCGTTTTAACTGATTAATACGAGAGATAGGTATTATTGAAAACAAAATTAAAAACAGCAAAATCCCGAAAGTGAGGGTGACAAAAATGATAATAACTTGCTCTTTTTGGCCCTGTTGCTGAGCAAGTAGATTCGATGAAAGGTCGCGAATAAAAACCAGTCTCATATCTTCATTGATGCCGCTAATTGTTTCGAACCAGATGAAATAATCCATAGAGGCGACGCTTATTAATAGGCCCCCATTTTCAAGCTCTGCTATTTGTTCGTCATCTAGAATGGTTTCTCGCAACATTCGATTGCGCTCTACACCAGTCATGACGTCGAATATATAACGCGTAATGGTTTTGTTATCGCTTGTTGCTACAGTGCCAGGAGACATTATGCCAATATCACTGCCCACCACCTGATTAAGTAAAATGATTGTGGGGTCTAAGCTGGAAATAAGAGATAAAGACCAAGTTTCTCCCTGAAAGTTAACGGGTAGCGATGCGGCTAATTCACATACGCTATGGCAAAGTACCCCAGATTGAGGTCTGTCATTATTGCGCGCCAAAGATTGCATGCTGTGCATATGTTGTTCGGGAAATTGGCCAAACGAATACTGTGTTTCGCCATTGGAGAATGACATCGAAGAGAGCGAGAAGCTAAGCTGAATACGGGGCCAAAGGGCGGCTAGAAAAGTATTGGCTTGTTCTGGGGTTTTATCGCTTAGGCCGCTTAGCATAACCACTTCTTCTGCGGATAAGACTTGTTCGCTCATTTGGTTATCAAAAAGAAGATAGCTGGTGCTTAGATGGGATAGCTTTAAGGATTCGATGTTTTCTTGCAGGTTTTTTTCTTGTTGAATAGATACAAAGGTGTACGAAGCTGCGAGTGACATCACTGCCACGATAACAACTAAGATCAACATCTTCGATAACAAGCCGTGCAGAATGTTCATAACTATTCTTGCGTCTTCCCCTTGCATGCTCTGGTTTGAAGCAAACTTTATCCTATAAATTACTAGTGTATCCTAAGTGGCTTACAAATCCACTTATAGAACTGCGATATTGCTTAAAGTATCGGCACTTACGCTAAAGTACTGAATCGTAGTCTTGTAAATAACCAGCTTAGTTTAATTTTTTAGCAATAGAGTGTGACAAGTGAGAGTATGTTAGGTAAAAAACCTGTATTATTTGGAAGTATTAGCAATCCACCAGCAGATATCAACGAAGCGGAATATACTGGCTTATATGCGACAACTAAGGATTGCAATAATGTGAAGCACTTCATACAAAATGTGCCGTTAAAGCCGTGATTAAGAGAGTACCATGGACGCAAAGCCATTGTTAAGTAAAGCACAGACCAGGAAATTAGCTTATATCGGTGCAGTGCCCCTAAGTGGCAAGCAGCCTGTAAGGGACTCCGATGCTTGGTTTACCCCCGAAAAATACATTACTTTGGTCAAAAAAAGTCTTGGTTCCATCGACCTAGATCCCTTCTCCAGCGAACAAGCAAATGAGGTAATTCAAGCCTCACGATTCTTCGACGAAGCAAAAGATGCATTTAAGCAAGTCTGGTTTTCATCACCGGGGACGGTGTTCATGAATCCACCGTATAGCAGGCAATTAATCAATCCTTCTGTAGATTTATTTGTATCCAATTGGCAAAAGGGCATGATCAGTCAAGGCATTGTGTTAGTTAATAATGCGACTGAGACAAAGTGGTTTCAAAGTTTATTGTCAGAATCCAGCGCGATTTGTTTGGTCAGTAAACGTATTGCCTTTGAAAACCGCGATGGCAAGCACGTATCAGGAAATACTCGAGGACAAGTCTTCTTGTACTTCGGTAGCAAAAATGCGCGTTTTAAAAAAATATTCAGCCCAATTGGAGCAGTCTTAAAATCTAGCTAGCACGAGCTAATTCTGCATAATTTCTTGCTGAACTTGTGATACTCGCTTTGCAAAAGGCGCTGCTTGTTGAACTTGCGTGGGTAAACTTGTAGCGGCAATGCTTGCGTCTTCTATGCTAGTAAAAGAAGCTTTAAGCAAAACCACAAACCAAGGCCCGCCATAGCGTTGGGTCTGATATATCCATATATCATTTTCAAGCCCATTGTCACTGATGTATGAGCGCAATACACTTTCATTTTGAATGCCAGATAGCTGTAGCACAAATTCATTTTGCGCTAATTGTAATAGCTGTAGCTCATCAAATTCATATATTGGCTGAGCGTTGTTTTCATCTGTAGCAATGTCAGTTTGTATATCCTCTTGCTCAGGTAGCGCTTGAGCAAGCTGTTGATTTAACTGTTGAACGCTAACAATATCATCAACAGCAAAATCTTGTTCATCATTGCCTGTTTGACTCGACATTTGTTCATTGAGTTCTGTTACTCCAGTTTGCGTTTGTGTATCGAGTTCTTGTTCTTTTTGTTCGCCTTGTGCTGGCCAGTTGCTTACTAAAAGCTTGTCGGTGAGAGTTTCATTGACAATTTCTAACTGTGATTCGTAGTTATCTGAACTTGCAATTAGCTCTTCATCTTCATCGTCATTAAGCAATATTTGTTTGCTTGAAGGGGCTTCATCAGCGTTTGTCGATGTTGGTGTTCGTGTATTTTCGTCTGATATATTTTGTTGCTCAGCTTCATCAGCAGAGGGTGGCAGACTGCCGCTGGTTAATAGGCTTTTGACATGTTCAGGGTACTGGAAGCTGATCAGCGCGACGAAGATGACCACAAATATTGACAGCACTGCAACAATAAACCAGTTTTTGCGGACGATAGAGCGAGCACTGTCGCTTGCAAAAAATGCTCGTTTTTGTGCCATTAGATTTTCTAAAGCTGATACGTCAAAACCTACCGCGTCTACTGACTGTGATGACAAAAGCACCGGCTTATTTGTATGGTGTGTAGGCAGCCAGCTTTGTGCCTTTTCCGTCCATTCAGGTTCAGCAAACAGAATAACATTAATATGCAAGTTTTCGTTTTGTTGACGCGAGGACGTTACCCATTCCCAAAGTTCGTTTAGGAAGGCCATATCAATGTGTTGTGCTTGTGAGATACATACTAGATAGTGCCCTTTGTCTGCTTCTAGGTCACTAAGCAGTTCGGATAATGGGCGTACAAAGCTGCCTACCGTGTGGTCGGCTAATTGGCGACAGATTGTTCTGCGATAGTCTGGTGCTGAAAGGTTCTCGTCTGCCGAAAAAAAAGAGACTTCAGTGCTTTCATGTTGTAAGGCCAAAAACTCAGACAGGTTTCGTTGCTGTATGGCAATAGAGTCACTGCTAACAAATATTAGCTGCGACGAATAATTCACTAAGTGCTCTAAACGTTCATGCAGTTGTGACACTTGCCCATCCTAACGCGTCTGATTTTTCGAGTAATAATGCGTATTTTTATTACTTATCTAATAAGTGCTTAAGTTCTTGTTCGCCTACATCACTAACCACATGAGCTTGCCCGATACCAATGGGCAACACAAAGCGCATGTTGTTGTTGAGGACTTTTTTGTCTCTTAGCATATGCTTAATGTAAGTGCTTGCCTGCATATTTGAAGGGCCTTCAACGGGTAATGCGAAGGACGCCAAAATTTTGCTTATGCGTTCAAGTTCCGACGAGTTTACGTCGCCACGAGCTTTGGCTAGGGTTGCAGCAATTACCATGCCAGCGCTCACAGCCTCTCCATGCAGCCAATTACCGTAACCTTGTTCAGCTTCAATTGCATGACCAAATGTATGGCCTAGGTTAAGAAGAGCACGAACATTCTGCTCACGCTCATCTAAGGCAACAATGACCGCCTTTATTTCACAGCATTTAGCAATCATGTACTGCAGGGCTTCACTGTTTTTACTATTTATAGCTTCTACATTATCTTCAAGCCAAGTAAAAAATTCGGCATCGTAAATTATGCCATACTTAATCACTTCAGCCATGCCTGCACTGAACTCACGTTCTGGAAGAGTGGCTAGCGTGTCGGTATCAATATAAACGGCTTTAGGCTGATAGAAGGCGCCAATCATATTTTTGCCTAAAGGATGATTTACTGCAGTCTTACCGCCTACGGATGAGTCAACTTGAGACAATAAAGTTGTGGGGACCTGCACAAAATCAATACCGCGTTGGTAACAGGCGCTCACAAATCCACTAATATCTCCAATTACTCCTCCGCCTAATGCAATTACGCACGCGTCACGCGAGGCTGGCATTGCTAACAATTTAGAGAGGATAAATTCAAAGTTAGAAAGCGTTTTTTCTGACTCGCCGTCAGGGATAATGACATTATCTACACGTTTGCCTAACCGAGTAAGGCGCTCGATAAACGCTTCTAAATAAAGCGGAGCAACGACGGTATTGCTAATAACGATAAGATGTTTGGCAGATATCTCAGAGAACAAAAAGCCGGTATCCTTTAAGATACCGGCTTTGATATGGATGGGATAACTGCGCTCGCCTAAATCAACATTTAAGGTAGGCATAGCTAATGTCCTTTATATGAGCTGTTATAGCCCTATTTTATTAATAATTTGGTTTGCGACAGCACGTGCACTTTGCTCGTCTGTTTCAACGATGTAGTCTGCAACTTCCTCGTACAGAGGATTACGCTCTTCTGCTAAGCTTCGCAATACCGCTTCAGGATCATCGTTTTGCAGCAGAGGGCGTCTTTTATCACGTTGAGTTCGTGCGACTTGTTTGTCGATGGTAGTTTGCAGATACACAACAATTCCTCTTGCCGATAAACGGTTGCGCACTATTTTAGACACGATAGAACCGCCGCCGGTTGCAAGTACAATACCTTGCTTGTCGGTAAGATCATGGATGACGGTTTCTTCGCGCTTTCTGAAGCCTTCTTCACCCTCAAGGTCAAATATCCAAGCGATGTCCGCACCAGTGCGTCGCTCTATTTCTTGGTCTGAGTCAAAAAACTCTAGGTGAAGTTCATCTGCGAGATGACGGCCAATTGTGCTTTTACCTGCACCCATCGGTCCGACTAAGAATACATTACGTTTTTCAGCCATATTTTGCTAATTCACATCTTAAATTAATGGTTAATGTTGGCCTGTATCGCATGAGTTTGGGGGCCAACTATGACCATAACAAGTGGCCTTGTTATGAACGAATTTTGTCCTCGGGTAAAATCGAGAGGGCGGATTATCTCAATGATTCGCTTACCTTTGCAAGCCCAGATGCAAAAATGCCGATGATTTATCAGAAAATCATCGGCATTTAAGTTATAAGTTATTGAAATTAAAAGCCTTCAGTAATTATTTTAGGTGTAACAAAAATTAACAATTCGCGCTTTTCTTCAATCTTCTGAGTGGTTTTAAACAAACTTCCTACTACCGGTAAGTCTCCAAAAAGCGGTACCTTCGACACATCGTTGGTACTCGTTTGTTGGAAAATACCACCCAAGACAATAGTTTCGCCATTTTCAACTAATACCTGTGTGCTGATCTCTTGAGTATCAATCGCAACCGCTGGACCAGTAGAAGTTGATACTGTCTCACCGCGGGTATCTTGCGTTACTACTAGATTCAAGATAATGCGATTATCCGGCGTAATCTGCGGCGTTACGCGAAGGCTTAATACTGCTTTTTTGAACTCTACCGACGTTGCACCAGAGGAGGTTGCTTGTACAAAAGGTATTTCAGTACCTTGTTCGATATAGGCTTCTTGCTGATTCGCTACTGTAATACGTGGGCTAGCAATGATTTCGCCTTTGTTTTCTGATTCAAGTGCACTGAGTTCTAAGTCCAATATGTTGCCGTCGACCAAATTCGCAATTTGAAATCCAATTCTTCCGGCTGGGTTTGCAACAGGTAGATTTACATTTAGGCGGTCGGTGATGGCTGGTAAAATACCACCGCCTGCAGAATTAGCACCCTCAAGAGAGCCCGATACGCTGCTGTCGCTGCCGGTTCCCGTGAATCCCCAGCGCACGCCTAGCTGCTCATCTGCGTTCTCTCTTACGGTAACCATACGAGACTCAATCAATACCTGTTTAACCGGTATATCTAAGGTTTCTATTACATTTCGTGCTTCATCAATAGACTCTTGAGTATCACGAATAAGCAATGTATTGGTACGTTCGTCTACACTTACTGTACCGCGGTCTGACAATATGCCACCTTCTTGGGATTTTAATATCTCGGCAAGGCCAGCGGCGGTTGCATAGTTAATTGCGATGTTTGCAGACTTTAACTCGGCAAGGCTTTGAACTTGTTGCTTCGACTGAAGTTCTTGTGTTTCGCGAGCGGTTAATTCGTCGCTCGGGGCAATGAGTAAAATGTTGCCATCTAAACGTTTATCGAGACCTCTAATTTTTAAGATCATATCTAAGGCTTGGTCCCAAGGAACCGCCGTTAGACTGATAGTGACGTTACCGCTAACGGTATCGGTGGTCACTAGGTTGAAACCATTGACCTGCGCAATAATCTGCAGTACCTGGCGCACTGGCACGTCTTGGAAATCTAGGGATATAGGAGTTCCCGTGTAAACTTGCTCTTCACTTTTCGCTATTTGTTCTGGGGTAATTTCAACAATCGAAAACTCATAGCCAGTTTCAGTTTCTGTTTTACTGACGCGTACTTTACCGTCATAACGTATTTCAACTCGCGCTGTTATATCACGTTGGAAGGTTTCAATGGTGGATACCACAGTACCAAACTGACTAACGTCAATTTCAACATATTGGTCTTCGTGCAATTCGCTATCTTCAAAGCTAAGAGTAATATTGCCCCTCGCTTCTACCATAGCTAACTCAGGTACGCCGTTCTCAAAAGAAACAGACACGGTGGCTGTGTTGCCAACACGATTAAACTCTATGTCTTTAAGTATCACCGCATTTGCCGCGAGTTCGTCACCCACTGGGTCAATGAGTGCCACTTGCTCTTCTTGTGCAAACACACCAAAGGTAAGGATGCCCAGAACTAATGCACAAACCCACAACCAGATCGGTTTACGTCGGTTTAATTTTTTATTGAAAATGTATTGCTCAGCCATTAGTTATCTTCCCCTGTCGCAGACGACATGCTTATAGTGGCGGTTTTCGACTGCCAACAACCTGCTCCGTCGGGGAGCATTTCTCTTATTTCTACTTGATTATCAGTAATTTGTGTAACCATACCATGAAATAAACCAGCATAGTTACCTGTACTTACACGATGTAAACTACCGTCGTTTGCTTTTATCAATGCAAAACGCTTGCCGTTTATACTTATAACGCCAGCCATTTGCAATGCATCTAAACCAAAACGCTCAAGTTTTTCTTTTGTGCGCTGCCTGTCGGGTTGTGCACAATTTGGCGTAGTTTCTATTTGTGCCACCGGTAGTTCACCTTGTGCGCGCATGAACGGGCTGCGGTTACCATCGGCTTTATAGTTAACGCTTTCAAATTCTTTAAATTCTGGATAGGGCTCAATACTCACCTGAGTATTGGACTTAACTTGTTGAGTGTAAGTCACCAAATCATCGATGCTTGCGCCACAACCAGTCAATACTATCGCACTGGTAATGCCTATTAAGACGCGTCTCATTGCATCCCCTCCGTTTGCTCAGAGCGGTAAGTTTTTGCCTGCATGCGCAGTGATAACTCGCCGTTTGTTCGCGTAATATCAAAATCGTGAAGGGTTACAATACGCGGTAGATTAGCCACGTTGGATGTGAACTGTCCAAACTCATGATATCCACCGACTACTTCAATTTGTATCGGTAGCTCGGTGTAAAACTCTTTAGGAATTTCTTGTTGCCAGTTCAAAAGTTTGAACGATAAGCCGGCGTCTGTGCCAACAAATGTAACATCGTCCAATAATCCAGGAGTTTCATTCGAAGTTGGTAATGACTTCAACATAGACGAAAAATCACCCTCAATGCGCGCAAGTTGCTCTTTGTATGCCTGCAGATTAACTGCAATGCGATACTTCGCCTCAAATTCGCCGCGCAACTGTTCTTCTTGTCCCTGTACCGCCTCTAACTGAGGCAGCTTGCTACTAACAATGAAGTAGTAACATGCAGCGCCCACAATAATACTGCACACGATTGCAACGAGTATTTTGACTTCTTTCGGCCAAATTGCGACCTGTTCAAAATCTAAATCGTTGACTTCTTTTAGTTTATTAAAATCAAAGGCCATCGTTATCGACCTCCCGATTGGGCATCAGCATCAGCTTCTTCTGGTGCATATTTTCTGCTTAATGACATGGTAAGCTCAAAATCGCTGATTGCATTTGACGTCGAAGCGTCGGCAACAATTGACGATAGTACTGGGTTTAGAAATACTTCCGACTCTTCTAATCCTCGCATAAACGCGGAGAGTCGGTTGTTCGATTCGCTTGTTCCGATCAACTTAAGTTTGTTCTCGGTGCGGGTCAGGCTGTTAAAGGAAACACCCGCAGGAACGAGTTTAGTGAGTTCCTCAAACAATATTGGCGTGACATTTCGGCTAACTTGCAACTGCTCAATTAGCGCCATACGCACAACTATTTCTTCTTTCGCTTCTTTAATGCGTTTTATTTCATCAATTTGCGAATCTAATATTTGTATTTCTTGTTTTAAATAGTCATTGCGAGCGGTCTGGTTTCTGATCTGTTGGTCAATTACTTCACCAGCAAGCCAAAACAAAGCAAACACCACAAGGGCCAACAAGCCCAAAGAGCTTAAATATTGTTTCTTTTGTGACTGCCTAAGCGATTCACGCCACGGCAGCAGGTTTATTTTTGCCATGCGCTGAGACTCCTAGTGGCTAGTCCTGCAGCTATGGTTAGCTGTGGCGCCATTGCTATCAGTTTTTCTTTATTTAATTTATCGTCGAAGGTCATGCCCTTGAATGGGTCGAACATCACCACGTCCATCGCCATATCATTGCTCAATTCTTCGCAAATGTTGGGTAAAATGGCACCGCCGCCGCTTAAAGAAAAAGAGTTAGGCATTGGCTTGTGAGTGGTCGCAACAAACATTTGCAATGCTCGCTGAATTTGTTGCTGTAAGCTTGATAAAAAGGTGGGTAGATTGTCACTGAACCAACTGTCGGGTGCTGTATTACTTGCCAGCTGTGATTCTACTTCTTGTGGGTCGATATTGTAAAGCATGGCTAAATCTTGAACAAAACTGTTCACGCCAAAGCTATGCTCTTTACTATAAATCACTCGATTGTTTTCAAGCACACATAACTGCATTAACGATGCGCCCACATTAATACACACACCGAGGTCGCCTTTTTGCTTAGGACCAAACTTCAAAAAGCTGTCTGCTAACACATTTGATTCAATGTCGACGATGACGGGCTCAAACGCAGCTTCTCGTACCAAAGTGATGCGACTATCGATAAGATCGCGATGAGCGGCACTGAGAAGCACTTCAACTTTCCCAATGTGAGTTTTAGATGCTGCAATTTCTTGAAAATCTAAATATACCTCGTCCAAAGGATAGGGAATAAGACTGTCGGCTTCTAATTCGATTTGCGTTTCAAGCTCAAAGTCACTTTGATCAGGTTCCATGAAAACCATTTTGCTTATAACCGATGAGCCGGCAACAGCAATGGCACATTCTTTATTTTTGGACTTTACGCCTACTTGTACTTTTTTTAATGCTTTACTGATTGCGTCAAAATCTTTGATTTCACGCTCAGCGAATGCAGTGCCAATCACCGGTTCGCATGCGAACGCGAGGACTTTACACTGTGCGCCAGACACATCTAGACTGCAGGCCTTAACGAATTTTGTACCTATGTCTAAACCGATTATTGTCTTAGCTTTTTTTTGAAAAAGCGATTTCATTCAATGGCGGCCTGTAGTTAGTTGCAGTATCATACGCTCGCATCATACTGAATTTTGTAAAAATGTATGTAGTCGTTAACGGCACATACGTATAAAATTTGAGAGCTAATTTCAAAATAACCGAGTAGCTAAGCTATTGTGAAGTATATAAAAGTCTTTCTCATCCTAATTTTGCTGGCAATTATTTTGGGCATTACATCCGTGTTAGGGATGTATTTTTATCTCAAAAACGATCTTCCCAGCGTTGACGTTTTGCGAGATGTGGAACTGCAAACGCCCATGCGAATATTCACTCAAGACGGAAAACTTATTTCCCAGTATGGAGTGAAACGCAGAATTCCAGTGGCATTGAGCGATGTTCCAGAGTCCCTAATTCATGCAATTATTGCTACCGAAGATAGCCGCTTTTACGACCATATGGGCGTTGACCCAATTGGCGTTATGCGTGCAGCTGTTAATCTTGCCGTGACTGGAGAGAAAAAACAAGGTGCAAGTACGCTAACTATGCAATTAGCAAGAGGTTTTTTTCTAAATCGCCGAAAAGAATTCTCTCGAAAGATAAAGGAAGTCTTTATTGCATACCACATGGAGCAAGAATTAAGTAAGGATGAAATACTCGAACTTTATTTGAATAAAGTAGAGCTCGGTCATCGCTCTTTTGGGGTTGGAGCAGCCGCTCAAGTTTACTATGGAAAAACACTCAATGAATTGAGTTTGGCACAAATTGCTACCTTAGCTGGTTTGCCGCAAGCGCCATCGGCGCTCAATCCAATTAGTCAACCCGAACGCTCTAAAGAAAGACGCCGAATTGTGTTGCTGCGTATGCTAGACGAGGGTTATATCACCGAGCAACAGTTTAATGAGGCAGCGCAAGCGCCGGTTACCGCAAAACGACACGGTGCTGAAATTGAATTAGATGCCCCCTATTTGGCTGACTTGATATACAACGAAGTGATCTCAATTTATGGAAAAGAGATTGCCGAAACAAGTGGTTTTAACGTGTATGCTGCGGCGCATTCAAGTTATCAAGAGGCTGCTCAAAAAGCCGTTATTCAAAATTTACATGATTACGATGAGCGCCATGGTTATCGTGGGCCATTAGACGTTTTGTACAAACCACTGTCGCAAGAAACCCTCGAAGAATTTGGCTTTGAAGCGCCATTAAGTCCTGATGAAACGAATATTATTCAAGCACAGGTAGGCCGCTTTACTCCTTTCACACAGGACGAGCTTTTACTTGCACTTTCTGAGTACAAAGCCATTGGTGCGCTCATCCCCGCTGCAGTAACAAGCGTTGCAGAGCGCAGCATCACCGTACTGTTGCAAGATGGAAGTAGCTTAGAAATAGACTGGGATGGTTTGGACTGGGCAAGAGCGTATATCTCAGATAGCGCGCAAGGAAATGAACCTGAACAAGCCTCAGATATACTGCATGAAGGCATGGTGATATATGTGCGTAAACGCGACACCGACCAACAGTGGCAGTTATCGCAGTTACCTGACGCATCTGGCGCATTTGTCGCATTAAACCCATTCGATGGAGCAGTTGAGGCCGTTGTAGGTGGGTATGACTTTTATCACACTCAGTTTAACCGAGCGACTCAGGCCAAGCGCCAGGTGGGCTCTAATATCAAACCTTACATCTATGCTGCAGCTCTTGATAACGGTTACAACTTAGCCTCAATTATTAATGATGCGCCGATTAACCAGTGGGACGCAGCCTCTGGTGTTGCTTGGCGTCCACAAAATTCTCCGGCCGTTTACGATGGCCCCATTCGCATGCGTAAAGCCTTGGGTAAATCGAAAAACGTCGTTTCGGTAAGACTTTTACGCGGTGTGGGGCTGGATAAAACGCGTGAGTACGTCACTAAATTTGGTTTTTTACGTGATGAAGTCCCCCGTGATGAAACACTTTCTTTAGGCTCCGGCTCTCATACTCCACTTGAGGTGGCAAGCGCCATGGCAATCATTGCTAACGGTGGTTTTGCTGTTCGCCCGTATTTTATTCAACGAATAGAAAGTTCTGATGGCACCGTGCAATGGGAGGCGGACCCATTACTTGCTTGTGACCCTTGCGAAAATCAAGGTTCAATGTCCAATAAAACGCAGCAAAACCCTAACGAAGAACAAAATATTGAGCCTGCTGCTTTAGATGATCTAGAAGCGCAGCTAGCCCAAGAATTTAGTGCAATTTCATCGCAGTCAGACATAACGCAGAGCTCTTTAGATAGCAATGTAAGTCCAAAATCTGCCCCGCGAGTAATCAGTGAACAAACGGCATTCCTTGTCTCAGAAATGTTAAGAACCGCAGTACGCGCAAACGGCAGTTGGAATACTAAGACCTATTGGATGGGAACGGGGTGGCGTGCACGTAATTTATTACAACGAGAGGATATTGGCGGAAAAACTGGCACCACAAACGATGCGCGCGACACGTGGTTTAGTGGTTTTGCGCCAGGATTGGTGGCTGCAGCTTGGACAGGTTTCGATGACCCGGCCAGAGAGCTTGGTCGTGCTACTCGCAATCAAAACTTAATCAATAAAAATCCAGATAGATTTAATTGGATTGGCAACACGCTCATTGGCGCAGAAGACGGAGCGAAAGCTGCTCAGCCAACTTGGATTCGGTTTATGAAAGAAGTACTTCAAGATACACCAGAGCAAACCAAAATGATTCCGGAGGGTATTGTCCGAGTGCGAATTGACCGCGCAACTGGCAAACTAACCGAAAGGACCGACGCCTCTTCAATGTTTGAATATTTTGCATCTGGCACTGAGCCTACCAGTTTTGCTCAAGACACAGATTTATCATTGCCGGTTGAAAATGACGCGCCGGAAGAGGAAGATACTGCGCTTGACGATATTTTTTAGTTAAGCAAATACACACAACAAAAATTAGGTGACTTTTGACAATGTCGACACCAGATAATAACGATTTTTTATATATTCCCTATGCTGGGCCTGCACTACTTGAAACGCCACTGTTGAATAAGGGCAGTGCATTTACCGAACGAGAGCGCAAGTCCTTTAATTTGTTAGGTTTACTGCCCCCGCGATATGAGTCAATTGAGGAGCAGGTAGAAAGAGCCTACATGCAATACAGCAGTTTTTCAGAACCACTCAACAAACATATCTATTTGCGCGCTATTCAAGATAACAACGAAACCCTTTTTTATCGTTTGGTACAGCAACATATTGAAGAGATGATGCCCATCATTTACACGCCAACGGTGGGTGAGGCTTGTGAACAGTTTTCAGAGATTTACCGCTCCTCTCGTGGTTTGTTTATAAGCTACGAAGAGCGTCATATGCTGCAAGATATCTTACGCAATGCGACCAAGCGTAAGGTCAAAGTTATAGTAGTGACCGACGGTGAGCGCATTCTAGGCTTAGGTGATCAAGGCATTGGCGGCATGGGCATTCCCATTGGTAAACTTTCTTTGTACACCGCATGCGGCGGCATTAGTCCGGCGTATACTCTGCCGGTTATGTTAGATGTAGGAACGAATAATCCAAAACTGCTCGACGACCCTATGTACATGGGCGCACGTCATCCTCGTATATCTCAAGAACAGTACGACGAGTTTCTTGATATATTTATTAATGAAGTACAGCGGCGTTGGCCTGAAGCAATGATTCAGTTTGAGGATTTTGCACAACCCAATGCCATGCCTTTGTTGAAGCGCTATCGCGACAAAGTGTGTTGTTTCAATGATGATATTCAAGGAACAGCTGCAGTTGCGCTAGGTACGATTTTAGCCGCTTGTAAAGCTCGGGGCGCTAGGCTTTCTGATAAGAAAGTGGTATTCGTGGGTGCAGGTTCGGCAGGTTGTGGTATTGCTGAAATGCTTGTGCAACAGATGCAGTTTGAAGGTTTGAGCGAATCCCAAGCTCGTGCAAAGGTGTTCATGGTAGACCGTTTTGGTTTGCTCACTGAGGGTATGGAGGGGCTGCGCGACTTTCAGCAGCTATTGCAACAGCCGCTGAGTAATTTGGCGCAGTGGCAATACAGCGGTGAATATGCTTCTTTGCTAGACGTGGTAAATTGTGCAAAACCGGATTTACTGATTGGTGTGTCAGGGCAGCCAGGCTTATTTACTGAACAAGTAATTAGGGCAATGCAGCAACATTGTGAAACCCCCATAATATTCCCATTAAGCAATCCCTCTCGACAAGTTGAAGCAAGGCCAGAGCAAGTCATTGAATGGACAAACGGAAACGTGGTCATTGCTACTGGCTCTCCGTTTGCTCCTGTGCAGTATCAAGGGCGCAGCTATCCAATTGCGCAATGTAACAACAGCTATATTTTCCCGGGCATTGGTTTAGGTGTGATTGCATCGAAGGCGCGCTTAATTTCTGACGAAATGTTAATGGCTGCGAGTAATGCGCTTGCTGAAGCATCTCCTTTAGCAAAAGGAGAATCATCAGATTTACTGCCACCGCTAACGCAGATAACGCAACTGAGTAAATCCATTGCTTTTGCGGTAGCTAAAGTAGCAATGGAGCAGGACTTAGCGCTCACGCTTAGCGACGAAGTGCTAAAAGAAAAAATAGACAGAAACTTCTGGAAAGCAGAGTATAGGGCATTCAAGCGCGTAAGCCTCTAGTGAGATAACTATGAATTCTCGAATTGCAACATTTGCATATTACGTCATGGTGCTATTTGCATCATTGATGTATGCAGGTGTTGCCTATAGCAACACCAACGAGGATTCTGACTCATGTCGAATAGCGCTGCTCGATGATGCGCAACTCCCTCTAGACTTTGATACCGAACTGTCTGATTTAGAAAAAAATGTGTCATTAAGCTTAGCCCTAAAAAAGGGCGAAAACCGCATTTTTGTAGCCTGCAACTTATCCCGCCAAAGTATTTTAAACTTTGAGCGTTATGAGTTAATTGATATTCGTTCTGAAAAAGCTGGCGCGCCGCTTCAGCGTCTAAAAGCTACCTCCCCAAGCTTTATATTGCCGGTAGGGGAGTTTAACGCAACTTTTACTCTGCTGCTTCATAATGCTGATGTCAGCATTATTACTTGGTCTTCGATTGAGGATTTTTTTAATCAGAGCTTAATTAACAATATTACCATGAGCGCTTTTTATGGTCTTTGCATGGTGCTTATCTTGTATGTGTGGTTTATGGGAAGAATTCTCAAAGACCATTCTTTTGTTCTTTACAGTTTATATGTGTTCTTTGCATCCACATTTTTTCTTTTGCAGGAAGGTCAACTGCATATCTTTTTACCCGATCAAGCCTTTATATTAGGACACTATTTTTACATATTGTTTGCCGGTTTAACGGTATTCAGCGCCACGATATTTATTACTCGAATTACCGACATCTACAAAACCTGGCCAGAAATAAATCGATATTTGCTGAACCCCTGCGCACTGTTCATTCTGTTGCTCTCAGTTACTATTGTCTTAGGTGAACATAATTTAGTGTCGTCTTGGGCCGGCGTCCTTATGGCCTATTTAACACTTACTCTCATGACAATAATACTTGTCTTAGTGATATGGCAAACAATTCGCAAGGTGCAGATGGCGTGGTTGGTGTGTTTAAGCTTATTGCTAATGGTAATTGCAATGGCAATGCGCGTTTTGCCTATCGGTGTCGGTGACTTTCTAACTCGCTACGGGTTGATATTAGCCTTTGCCCTTGAAGCCTTTATATTTGCGATTGTCGTTTCTTTGCGTATTCAAGGTATTAGTACCGCTAAAAAACAAGCTGAGACCGAGGCGAACACCGATTTGCTTTGTAATGTTCTCAATCGCAGAGGATGGATGAATAGAACGAACGATTTACTATCCGCACAAAGAGAACAGGGTGGCTTACTGAGTCTTTTTTATATTGATTTAGATAATTTTAAACAAATTAATGATACATACGGACATGAAATCGGAGACAAAGTACTAACTATTGTTGCAAAGATTATACGTAATCAATCTCGTGAAAAAGACGTAGTCGGGCGAGTGGGAGGAGACGAGTTCGTAGTTGTTGGTCATTTTGAATTTGAATATGAAGCAGAAGGAATTGCTATTCGTCTCCAAGAACGTTTGCAAGATTTACCGCTACAAATAAACGACACGCTGAAGCTAACAGTATGTGCAAGCGTTGGTCACGTAATGTTTGATTCGCCGCAGGAAAGCGTACAAAAAATGCTAAGCCTGGCTGACCAATCGATGTATGAAAATAAGCGTAATAGCAAGAGAGAGTCGTTTTTTGGATTAGTGAATTAGTGGCAGAGGCTTCTCGCTACCTTAGCCCTTATCAAGTAAGTACTAGCGCATCAAACCACTTTCTTTCAGCGTATATACGCTTACTCCAATTGTTCCATCTTCAATTGCTTCGACCATACAGGGACAATTATGCTGTGATGCTTCTCGGTGTCATGTTTTTTTACAGCACGCCAATCTAAAATTAATTTATAATCATAAGTTATTGATTTTGTGTGAATAAATTTTTGGCACGTAAAGTGCTGGTGATTCATGGATTTTAAAACTAAAAATAAGTGAAAACATGAAAAATTTTATTGCTCTATTCCTCGCCCTCGCAACATTGTCTGCCAACGCCGCAGTTATTGATATTGATTATGAATGGGATGGTACGACATTCTATTCGTTGAACGGAAATAACTTGTTCGGTACAAATTTAGCTGTCGGAGATACGCTTAACCTCTCTTTTACTGGAATTCAAGGCAATGCTTGGGATTTTAGTGCAATCGGAGTAGAAGGTAATGTCAACTTAGGGTTTGATGTTGTAACCTCATGTGGTACAAAATCTTCCTCTGGCGAATATTCTGCATTTTTTGGCGGCGTTTCTTTACTTCAAAGCACCTACAACAGCACGGGGCAAAGCTGCATTCATGCTGGTCCAGATTTTGATTCCATAGATTTTAGCGGTATTGACACTATCGATAACTTCAATATTTCTTATGTTCTGAATAGTTCTACTACTACTGACAACATTATCGCTTCTTATGCAGATGTTACATGGTGGCAGATTTGGGAATTGTTTGGCATGACCGAGAATAATATTGTAATTAACGATCCAACAGTTAATCCAGCTCCTGCTCCGGCGACTATATTGTTCTTGGGCTTGTCGCTACTCGCAGTGTTCAAATTACGTAAGCGTTAATTTATTATCGAATAGGTTATGAAAGGCAGTTGTTACTGCCTTTTTTATTGTGTTCGATAATACACCCTAGTTTCTCAACGAATACAAGTTTTGAAATATTCAACTAGCTGGCTCACCGTTCGACATATTAAAACTAAGACGACGTTAAATTATCGACTACTTTTGAGTGCTAGGTGTCTACCTTTAAAACATACACCTTTGAATTGCGTGTGAAATTATACATCTGCTGTTTACTCGATGGCAGGGTTTCTATGCCTTGTTCTTCAAAACCTTGCTCTAAAAACCAGTGTCCCGTCACTGTAGTCAGTACAAATATTTTATTCAGTCGATATAAAATTGCTTTGTCTTTTAGCGCAGCGAGCAGTCTTTCTCCACGGTTTTGCCCGCGGTAGTCCCTGTGGGTTGCAACGCACGCGATTTCACCGCTGCTGTCTTCGCTAAATACATAAAGTGCCGCACACGCGATGATCATGCCGTCGCGCTCAATCACCGTAAATTTATCGATTTCGTTTTCCAATAATTCTCGCGAACGTTTTACCAATGCGCCGCTTTCTTCGAGCGGACGAATGAGTTTAAGGATCCCGCCAACGTCATCTATGACTGCGTTGCGAAGGCGTTCGTAGTGATTCTGCATTACTAGCGTGCCGTCGCCGTCGCGGGTAAAAAGCTCTTTGAGCAGGGTGCCATTGTCTTTATAGCTAACGCAGTGCGCGCGCTCAACACCTGCATTTACCGCCGCCATCATCGCCACCAGGCAGGTGCTTTCGGCGACAATTTTGCCTTCATCCAATAAGCTTTGCAGAGCATTTAACTCGATGGTGCGTACAAAGGTTTCTGTTTTGTCGAGATCATTCCGGTAAATGCCATCGAACTCTGACAATGTAATAATCTTGTTCGCACTCAAAGCAATGGCAGCTTGCGTAGCAACATCCTCATGCGACAAGTTAAACACCTCTCCTGTAGGTGAATACCCCATTGGCGAAAGCAATACGATGGAGCCATCTTCCAACTGATCTTGTATGCCTTCAACATCAATACGACGCACCAAGCCGGTATGTTCGAAATCGATACCGTTACGCACGCCAATAGGTTTAGCAATGACCAAGTTGCCCGAGCACACCCGAATGCGAGCGCCATGCATGGGTGAGTTGGGCAAACCTAAAGTGAGCAAGGCTTCAATTTGGCTACGAAGTGAGCCGGCAGCATCTTTCACACATTCTAGCGTATCTTTATTAGTAACACGCAAACCGTCTACAAAGCTGGCTTGTAAGCCTCTTAAGTGAAGCCGTTCATCAATTTGAGGGCGAGCGCCATGCACAATAATAATGCGCATACCAAGGCTATGTAACAGGGCAATATCTTGAACCAAGCGCGGAAAGTTTGGGTCAAGCACAGCCTCACCGCCAAACATAATGACAAAGGTCTTCCCTCTGTGTGCATTTATATAAGGGGCTGAGTTTCGAAAGAGTCGAACGCTGTCATCGTGAGATAGGGTCATAATTCACCGCTTAAACTGGCTTTTAATTTATCAAGATTTTCATGTTCAAGATAAAGTGCCTGCGTGACAACTTGATGACCTGTGCCACCTAATTGATTGCGTTTATTTAGCACGGCATCTAGCGCTAAACACGCATAAATATCCTGTTCAATATCGCCATGCAGACTCTTAAGCTCTTCTAGGTTTAAATCTTCAAGGGCTATGCCTTTTTCAATAGCTTTGAGCACGGCTTGGCCGGCAATATCGTGCGCGCTTCTAAAAGGTACGCCTTTATCGACCAAATAGTCAGCGAGCTCCGTTGCATTAGCATAGCCCTGTTGTGCTGCTTTGCGCGTAGCCTCTTGATTAATGGTGAGGCCATCGAGCACTTCAACCGCAATACACAAACAGATGTGATATTGATTGACCGCGTCAATTGCGCCTTCTTTGTCTTCCTGCATGTCTTTGTTATAGGCAAGCGCGAGACCTTTCATCGTAACTAACAATCCTTGCAAGTGCCCAAATACTCGTCCACATTTACCGCGCATCAGTTCAAGTGCATCAGGGTTTTTCTTTTGTGGCATTAGCGAGGAGCCTGAGGTAACGGCGTCGCTTAACTGCAAAAAACCGGCCTCGCCTGAGTTATAAAAAATCAGGTCTTCAGCCATGCGCGATAAATGCATCATGCCCGTGCTTGCGCTAAATAAAAGCTCTAACACGAAATCCCGGTCTGATACGGCATCTAGGCTATTTAAGCAGGGGCTATCAAAGCCGAGGTCGCTGGCGAGCTGGTGCCTGTCTACCGCAAAAGTAGTGCCTGCTAATGCACCGCAGCCTAAAGGGGACTGGTTTAAACGTTTTGCGCAGTCGTCAATCCGGCTAATATCGCGCTTGATCATTTCAACATAAGCTAAACACCAATGCGCAAAATACACAGGCTGTGCGCGTTGTAAATGCGTGTAGCCAGGGATCACGACGCTGTCGTGACGAGCAGCGCATTTTAAACACGCTTCCATTAAATTGACTAAGTCGACTTTTAATCCAGCTAAATGCCGTTTGCACCAGAGTCTAAAGTCAGTGGCTACTTGATCGTTACGGCTGCGACCTGTGTGAAGTTTGCGGCCAAGGTCGCCTAGTTTTTCAATAAGATGCGCCTCTACAAAGCTATGGATGTCTTCTTCGCCCGAGGCTGCAAAATCCACCTCACCGGCTTCAACAGCATTCTTTAACTCAGTCAGAGTTTGCTCTAGCTGCGCTTGCTCTTGTTCGCTAAGCACGCCTGCGCGCACTAAACCCTTCGACCAAGCAATAGAGCCGGTAATATCTTCAACCGCCATGACATAATCAAATGGCAGGGAATCATTTACCTGCTTGAACATTGCACTGGCATCGCCAGAAAATCGTCCGCCCCATAGCGCCATAATTTCTACTCCTTCAAATGCTGATAAAGCGCTTAAACAAGCACTATTATCTAGTTATCTACTGAACTATTTTGCTCCGCCCTGTGCTTTTAAAGCTTTGATGCGGCTCGACAAACTAAAGAGGCGAATAAAGCCTTCGGCGTGCGATTGATCGTAAACATCATCCGCTCCAAAGGTCGCAAAATCCTCAGAATATAAACTATTTGGCGAGCGGCGCTGCACCACGCTTGCCGTGCCTTTGTATAGCTTCACTACTATGTCTCCGCTGATAAGCTCAGCAAAACTAGCAGCACCTGCTAGCAAAGCATCGTTTAAGGCAGTAAACCAGCGACCGTCGTACATTACATGGGCAAATTCTAAGCCTATTTGCTCGCGATATTTTAAGGCAGACTTGTCTAATACCAGTGCCTCTAAGCCTTTATAAGCTTTCATTAGCACCGTACCACCAGGGGTTTCGTAACATCCGCGAGACTTCATGCCGACTAAGCGATTCTCAACGATATCGATGCGACCCACACCATGAGCCGCGGCAATCGTATTGAGTTTAACTAATGCATTGTAAGGACTAAGTGCTTCGTCATTCACATGGGTGAGTCTGCCTTTTAGAAACCGCAAGCTAATAGTTTCAGGCGTGTTTGGTGCATCCATTGGGTCAACGGTCATAGTCCACACTTGTTTGCTGGGCTCACACCATGGGTCTTCAAGTTCACCGCCCTCGTGAGATATATGCCACGCGTTGGCATCGCGGCTATAAATTTTGGTGGCAGAGGCCGAGGTTTTGATATTGCGTGAGGCTAAATAGTTTAACAAATCTTCTCTTGAAACCATGTCCCATTCACGCCATGGAGCAATCACTTTTAGCTCAGGTGCAAGTGCCGCAAACGCGCCTTCAAATCTGACCTGATCGTTGCCTTTACCGGTACAACCATGACTTAATGCATCTGCACCCACTTTGCGGGCAACTTCAACCTGCGCTTTTGCAATCACAGGGCGCGCCATTGATGTACCTAGTAAGTACTCGCCTTCATATACTGCGCCGGTGGTAAGAGTGGGGTAAATAAAGTCACTTACAAACTCTTCTTTCAAATCTACGATGTGGCATTCGCTGGCGCCGCTGGCAATAGCTTTTGCCTCAAGCCCTTCAAGCTCTTCTGCGCCTTGGCCAACATCCGCGGCAAAGGCAACCACCTCGCAGCCGTAGTTTTCAATTAGCCATGGCACAATGGCCGACGTGTCGAGTCCGCCTGAATAGGCCAGTACTACTTTTTTAATATCAGACATAAAGTTTCCTTAAATCATCAGTGGGATATTGCCGCGCTTTGAAAACGTGTAGGTTAAAGCGCAATATCGGTCATTAAATAGCTGAGTATGGCATTTTGTGCATGCATACGGTTATTGGCTTGGGCCATAAGCAAGGACTTATCCGAATCCATAAGCTCGCCCGTAATTTCTAAATCTCGGTGTGCTGGTTGACAGTGCATAACAAAGTGCGCTTTTGTATGCTCAACCAACTGACTGTTTACCTGATATGGCATAAAGGCTTGCTTGATATCCGCTAAGGGCGTGTCATCCCCCATCGATAGCCAGGTATCGGTATACACCACATCACACTGTTGTAATTCGCTCATGTCGTTTGTAAAACTCACGCCCACATCGTGTAGAAGAGCTAATTTACTGACTTTTTCTTGAATGTCAGCATCAATTTCATGACCTGGTGGCGTAACCACAATTTGATGACAGCCCAGGAGTACGCCTAATATAAGCAGTGAGTGTGTCACGTTATTACCATCACCTACATAAGCCATGGTTTTGCCTGCAACTGAACCAAGGTGTTCATGCATGCTGATGTAATCGGCTAATGCTTGGCACGGGTGGTACATATCGCAAAGTGCGTTTACAACAGGAATATCAGCGCCACCAGCTAAGCCCTCTAGTGTTTCATGCGCGTACACTCGGGCAACAATAGCGTCTGCCCATTGCGAGAGGTTAGCACCCACATCAACGGGATCTTCACGCTTTTTAAGCTCGCTGCCTTGGCTGTCTACATAAACCATGTGGCCACCGAGTTTGTTAATGCCTATATCAAAGCTAACCCGGGTGCGCAAAGAGGGCTTTTCAAAAATCGCGACAACAGACTTACCGTCTAAGAGTTTGCCGTACTTCTCAGGATGTTGTTTTAAATCCAGAGCAAAGGTCAACAGCTTGTTTGCGTCCTCTTGCGTCCAATTGCTAAAGCTAAGTAAGTCCTGATGCATAATATGTCCTGTTTTATTCATATTGCGTGCGGTGCCATCTTCAGCACACCTAAATTAGTTAAGAAGTCAGCCGAGGGAAGATTTGGGTACCAAAGGCTTTGCTTGTTACCGCATTCTCATTAGCGAGGCCTGCGACAAATGCCGATACATCATTCCAACTGCCAATTGTCACCGCGCTGCCTAGAAGGTCTGCTGAATCTTGCGCAGCTTGAACTTTGACTATCATACCGTCGGTGATCACTTGTTTGTCCATTAGATCAGTAGCCTGCTCAGCGTTTAGTGTATCAAGCTTATTTTTGTTTGCATCGAGCACGCCTTTTACGTCCGACAGTAGCATTAACTGGCCATTTAATAACTGCGCGATACAGGTCGCTGCGTGGTCGGCGTTTACGTTATATAAATTGCCATCCTCATCGGCCCCAATAGAAGCGATGATGGGCAGCATCCTATTTTCTAGCAGTGCATGTATCAGCGCTGGTTTTTGACCGCTTGGCTCACCAACCGCGCCTAATGCTGGGCTCAATGGCTTACATACAGTGAGCTTGCCGTCGGCTAGCGTAATGCCAACGGTGCTGAGTCCAATTGCGCTACCGTGAGCCACTAAGGTTTTGTTTAAATAGCCTGCTAACACACCAGCAACAGTAGGCATGTGTGAAAAAGGCGTAATACGCAGGCCGTTCAGCTTTTCGCTTTTCATGTGAAGTGCTTTGAGCTGCTCTTGAACCTGATCGCCGCCGCCGTGCACGAGCACAACCTTTCGGCCCATTTTCTGTAGAGACTGTATGGCATGCAGCAGCGGGTGTTTGTCGTCGCTGCTCAATAGCAGTTCATTAAAAAAACGCCCGCCGACTTTCATAATGATGATTGGAAGCTGTGTTGTCATTTTATGCTCACTAGATGTTTCATACTGTTAGCGATTAATCTCAGTGCTGCACTGCGTCTGGAATTAAGCCAGCCGACTCACTTAAACCAAAGCGAATATTGGCACATTGCACCGCTTGGCTAGCCGCTCCTTTTAAAAGGTTGTCGATTGCACTTGTTATTACCACGCATTTTTTATCTTCGTCAAACGCCCAGTGAATATCGCAAAACGGTGTATTTGCCACTTGGTCAACTTTGGGCCATGCAGCGCACAAACGCACCAAGGCTTTAGTCGAATATGCCTTATAAAAGGCTTGGTCGATGTCGTCTTTCGTCACTTCATTATTCGTAAAAGCGGTAATAGTCGCCAATATCCCTCTTTTAAATGCGCCCAAATGAGGGGTGAAAATGACAGGGTTATTACTAAACTCTTCTATCTCTGGTGTGTGTCTGTGCGACAGTACGCCATAAGCTTGTAGACTCACTTCGAAAAAGCTCGAGGTCATGGACGCTTTTCGGCCCGCGCCACTTACGCCGCTGACCGCGTTGATGATTGGCATGTGCCGGGTGTTTAATAAGCCTTCATCAATTAAGGGCTTTAAGCCTAAAATTGAAGCCGTTGGATAACAGCCAGGAACGGCAATTAATGATTCTGCGCTTTTAATTTGCTCCGGGTACCATTCAGCCAAGCCGTATGCCCGTTTCTCTAACAACGTAGGATGCTCGTGCTTAAAGCCATAATGATTTTCAAAGGTATCTGTGTCGCTGAGCCTAAACGCACCAGATAAATCAAATATGATGGCCTTCGATAGGCTACTTTCTAATAAATGCACCCAGTGATGGCTTACCTCGTGAGGAAGGGCCATAAAAATTGCGTCGTATTGCTGACCAATAGACTCAAGCCCATCATCAGATAGCGCCTGCATAGACAAATCACTGATGTGTGCTAAGGCAGGATGTACTTCGCCAACACTTTTATTTGCGTCGGCACTATTAGCCGAAACAAAGCAGGCATCTAATGCAAAGTTGGGGTGTGAGGCTAAGAGTTTAATTAGTTCAGCGCCAGTATAGCCGCTGGCTCCCAATACACAGGATTTTATTAAGGTCATAATATTAGTATCTTTAGAAAAAATAAAAAAGGGCTCAATAACAGACACCATATTACGGCGTCTGTTATTAAACCTTCAAGGCGTTAATCAGAATTTGGCGCTATCGTCGATAGGCATCCTCATAACGAGTCTTGGGAGAGACCAGTGACATTAACTTTTCCTTATTCCACGCATCACATATGTGAACATACATAAATTACTCGTTGTAAGTGCACACCAAAAATTAGATACGAATCATAAAAACTGGGTGAATAAACATTAAGCGTAAGATTACCATATAAATATAAATATTCAATTAAAATATATAAATATGCAAAATAATGAATTGCTAGTTGCATTGAACTAGGTTTTACATAGGGAGCTCAATCAACAGCTGAGCGATTTATTTAAATTGCGACAAATTACTACTTAACATGTGTTCAATTAAGCCGATAAGATTTTATAGTCCCCTTTAAGGAGAAGATCGTGGCAGGTAACACTTTGCTAGACGAATATCAGCGCACCCATAAAGTTTTTCGCTTTGTGCTTATAGTACAGTTGCTATTAAGCGGAGTAATTGGCTATATAACTGACACCATGGCCCTTGGTTTAGGCCTAGGTATCATTATTTCGGTGCCCGCAATATTACTTGGTATGACATCCCCCATGGGTGCTATGTCAAGGCACGTAGTGGCGATGGCGACTCAGTTAATGGCTGCACTGCATATACAGCAAACGATGGGCATGACTGAAATGCATTTTCAGGTGTTTGTGATATTGGCATTTTTATCGTTTTTCAGAGATTGGAAAGTGATTATCACCGGCACGCTAGTGATTGCTGTTCATCATATTGGTGGATTTATTATGCAGCATACAGTTGGCGGGCTAGTTGTATTTGAAGATAGTTCGCCTAGCTTTATTATTCTTGTGATCCATGCCGCATTTGCCATTGTTGAGTGCGCAGTGCTGGCATTTGTTGCGCACAAATCAAGAAGAGAAGCTGACGCAGCGCTCAGTTTAAGTGCCTCTATTGAGCGTATTGTTGGTAACAACGGACAAATCAACTTAACAGACAACGATTTACTCGATTTAGATCATCAAAAGCAATTTAAAGCCATGATGATGGCAGTTAAATCCCTAGTCAGCAAAGCTCACATAATAGGCGTTGAGCTCTTGTCATTTGCAGATAAAGTGCAGCGTTCGTCAGGCGCTCTAGATACCAAAGTTGACGAGCAATATGCCCAAGTAAGCTCAATATCATCAGCGATGCGTGAAATAACAAAAAGTATTAAAGATGTTGCAGACTTATCACAAGATGCGAACCAATATGCGAGCAGTGCAACCGGGAAAACCCAAGAAACGCGCACCGCAATCGTAGACAGCCGCAATAATATTGGACAGCTTAAATCAACCTTACAAACAACCTCCGTTGCTATCAGTGATTTAAGTAACAAATGTCAAAATATCTCCGATGTCATGCAGTCAATAAAAACAGTGGCTGAACAAACAAACTTGTTAGCGCTGAATGCTGCTATTGAGTCTGCTCGAGCGGGCGAGCACGGACGAGGCTTTGCTGTGGTAGCCGATGAGGTGCGAAACTTAGCGATTAAATCCAAAGAAAGCGCCGAAGAAATTGAGAAAATCACCAGCGTACTCACAGAGAGCGCCAACCATTCAGTTGATAACATGCACAATTGCGTAGAAATGGTAAATGTGGCGGTAGAGTCTTCTGAGTTAGCCACCAATAACATGCAGCAAGTGCTAGATGGCATTGCCATTGTAAATACCAATGTTACCAATGTAGCAGGCTCAGCCAGCGAACAGGCGAATGCATCAGCAACTATTAGTCAGTCTGCAGAACACCTTAACGATTTATTTGCAGAAGAAAAGTCACAAGTTGAGGGCTTGAAACAAGAAGTGCTTGCTTTGAATCGTCTAACCGAAGATTTAGGTGAGCAACTGAATAAGTTTCAAATTAACTAGCGCTGTATATTATGGCCGCTAGTAAATTTAGAACATTTTTAAAGTGGGCTGCGGTACTTTTTTGGTTTGCGCTTGCCTCAGCCTTTATTATTGCAATGAATGCAAGTACCACTCGAGCCTTCGACCCCGATAACCGCTTGGCTATGCAGCTTATGTCACTAGATTTCGAACAAAATCTAGTGAAGGCAATACGCGGCGCTAAGCCGATAAATGGCGATAGAGTGGTGCACTTTTTCTCTAAAGGTGGCTGCTTTTGCCAAACATTAGCCCAAAGCCATGTAGAAAAAATCAATGAGTCGATACATCAGACAAACACCGAAATTGTTGCGATTGATATTGATCAACATCCTGATTTACAAAAGATGATTCCATCCACCCCTGCTGTTGCTGTGATCAGCAAAAGAGAAAAACTGCTTTACTTTGGACCCTATTCTCAAGGCAGCGGCTGTTTTAGTAGCTCCGGTGAAGTGGACGCCATCGTAAAAAGGGCGTTCGTAGAGCCCAAGAGCCAACAAAGCAATGCTGTACAAACCGTAATTGCCGCAGAAGCTAGGGGATGTTATTGCGAGCAAACGTGACTCTCTAGTCTTTATAACCCCAAGGAGCACTAGGCACTTTTACCGGCTGAGTTAAATCAAAATCCACTCTAAAGTCTCGGCCTTCTCTGGTAAGGCGATAAGTAAATTTATCGTCATATATAAACATCTGCCATGTGTTCCCAATAGATTGCGGAATACCGCTCGCCACAAATAATTCCTTTGAATACTGATCAGCAGGGAAGGATTGTGCGTGGCTATAGCCTGCATCACTGGTGTGCCCGCCGTACATAGTGAGTTCATCATGACTACCATCGTTTTTACGATGATCGTGTTTTAGGCTAAGTCCACTTCCTGTTTTTGTGATAATCCATGTACGCGATGCGTCCTCACCAACATGGAAAGGAACTTGCAACTCATGTTCGCTGCATTTTCTTACATGCATGACCAAATCTTGCTCGAATGTTGGGCTAGGGTCGTTATCGAACACTACTTTTCCTGCAAAGGCTTTACCGCAGTGATGGGCGATTTTGTCAAAAAAGGTATTGTGAGAAGGAATGGATACCAATGGAGCTGCTTGGAAAAGCATTTTCTCAGAATATTCAGATGAAACGTCCGCAGAGTGAGCCTCTAAGGAGTAAGATACGTTAATTGAAAATCCGATTCCGGCCAGAATGAAGAATAATGAATCTCGCAGCATGTTGACGTTACTTTTGTTTTGTTACCTGATATCAGGTTACCCTTATGTATGTCGCTTAGCAATTAGTAGCGGCAACTTACGTAATTAAAATACTTGTTAATAAAAAATATAGCATCGTGTGGGCCGATATCAACCTCGATAATTGAGAGCGTTCGATGGTCTGTGTCAGCTCAATCTTTGTTTATGCCGTAAGGGAGCCGTCCCTAAAGCACCAATTAAACTGCGCTGTTATTCGTGGGCTAATACTTCAACGCATTACTCTTAGATAATTTAATTCAATTACGGTAAAACCTGTCACGATTCCAACCCTATGGAATCTCTCCGCATAAACCTAACCGGATACTTAAAAAGACAACTCACGTTACACAAAATCATCAAACACCGCCTTTAGTCATCATCTTTCTTCAAGCATGTAGCTAAGATACGCTAAATTATTTATACCACCAACACCAATAAGGCGGCATATCATCGATTAAAGAGACTTACTACAACAAAGTGCGCTTTCCACTGTGAAAACAGCTGCCTGAAATTTTATTATAGTGGCTGTCAAGTGCCCCCAAAAACTGAACTATGGAGCATGACTCCAAATTTTGTAATGGAATCTGTCAAAAAGCTTTTGAGAGCCAATACTGTCCCTTTAGGGATAAAGGCTGGATTGCTCTTAAATGAGACGTCGCCCTTATTCAAAATAAAACAATGTTATCAGTCCATGTTGCATCTTTCTGTGACTTTGAGAACTACTTCAATAGTTTTCATCAACGTTAACCACTCCAATTGCTTTAATTCACGATTTCCCATTGCGCAATAACTTAAGTTCTATATGCTTTTTCGAAGGTTTGAATATGAAAACATCGCCGCCATCAGTAGAGACAAGCGCGTCTTCTTGAGGGGAATTGTGGGTATAGTTGAGTGTCTTGATAACCATCCCACTCCTGACCCCTGCCCTATATGCTGCTGATCCCTTTTCAATCCGTGTGACGACATGCTTTTCATCAACTTCAAAACCAAGATTAAATTCGTCATATTCAAAGGTTTCAACTTGTCCTTTTTTTGCATACAGGCGTTGAGTTACTGCGGGTCCATTATTCAGAAAAATAAATTGCTCAATATCAGTTGAAGCACTTTCAATTCCAAGATCTTCAAAAAAAATTGAAACGTTTTCCCTCGAGATAATTTTGTTTTTTCTAACAAATAAGTTGATTGCTTGTAGTAGGCTACTATTTTGAGCTTTAAGTTCCGTTTCCCATTTATGTGCTAAAAGAAAACCTTTCCAATAAGGTACTTTATCGATCAAATCAGGAAACGGTGTATGTCTTGCTTTGTCAAAAGTCGTATTTAACCAACTAGTCATATCAAGATTAG
>CAYQMI010000010.1:0-1388 GCA_964418575.1 uncultured Glaciecola sp. | reverse complement strand
CGAATTCGTTGTATTTTAAATTGAATAGCGCATAGTTTAAATGAGTATAAATCTTCTCTTCAGTTATTAATTTATTTGTTAATGAAATATGATTGGCTAGATAATCGACGAACCCTTCTGTAAACCAATTCATTGTTAATGTGTTGATGCCTTCAGCATATTCTAAGCGTCCAGGCAAATAGGCATGAATTGCTTCATGAACTGAAAGTAATATTAGTTCGTGATTATTAAAAGATTTGCTACTTTCTATCCAATAAGATCGATGAAATGCAGTACCGCCTGTTGACGACCGATACTCAGGTATCTCTACTTCGGTCAAAAGTATTGAATACTTATCACCCAACTCATGATCAAAAGACTCGAGTACAGTACGGTAGGTTCTCTCGACCATCCTAACCAAATTATTATGTCCAGAAAATAATGAGCTCTCTGCCAAGATTGAGAGTTGATCATTTTCAAAGGCTAAAAAATTGCTAGATTTATCAGCATACAAAAAGAAAGATAATAGAAATCCATATATATCACCTTCATAGCTGTAAAAATCTTCAACTTTTTTGATGTTACTAAAGGTTATGCTCCTGTCACTACCTACATTTGCATGTAACGTTATTTCCAATGGACTATCTTCAAACCAAGGCACTATGATCGCCATGGCATTCACCCACTGCCATCTTGTATCATTTATTACCGGAAGATAATTTGGTTTAGCAATTGGCAAACCGTTTAATGTAGATACTTGGTGGAGTTCATAGCTAAGTGTGAATAAGCTTTCAGTACAATTATCTACCGAGATTGACTTAACTTTTATAGTCTCATAAAACAAATTAACATTACATGTTGCGTTTGTAATGGATAAGTTCTTTATGCCTGCTTCGGCACCGAACGTGGATCCGTATGAGGATGGCATTACAAATTCGACGGAATTCTGTGAGGATGTAAACTCAAGCTGAATTAGGGCAATGTCACTACTTTTTGTATTAATAACATAGTCCAATTCTATCGGTGAACTTTCTACTAAAAAGGAACAAAATAACGCCATGACAGACGCCAGAAATAATCGCATTTTGACGATTCTCTTAATCTAGATATTGACAAAATAAATCGCCCTCAAATGGGCGACAGTATGATATTAGGGTGAGAAGTATAAGAAGAATTAAAGCTATTTACTACTCCCTGTGTCAGCTGTATTTTGGGCTGGGTTGGTTTGATTAAACACTACACTGTTGTCGTTTTGCATAGAGTGCTAGCCTTCAAACTCATACATAGACAGGCCATTGGTAAAGGAAATTGATAATTGGCATGTAAGTATTACTCCCACAAAATAGTTTATTTATTAGTATGTTTTGTTCAACGGGTAGTTTATGCGCCAAAATCGAAGTCGCGCTGAA
>CAYQMI010000009.1:28126-49134 GCA_964418575.1 uncultured Glaciecola sp. | reverse complement strand
GATAGCGATATACCCAGTGTGATCATAGCAATTGCAAAGTGATATGCCCAAGGTGGTGCAGCAACCTCTACCCGCTGCTCTTTTAACAGTGGCGTTGTGATAACATCTTGTTGCCGATTGGTTTGCGTGCTCGGAAACGCGATAACACAGGATGAATCAATTAAATGTTCAACGTGTTTAAGGCAGGCTGTTTTCGCCCATATCTCAGACATTTGAGCAAAAGCGACTTGGTGCAGTGGGTCCTGACTAAGCCATTCGTTGAAGCTTGGAGAAGATGCCAAATTACGTGGATTACTATCATTATCAAGTAGCGCGACCCACTGAGCGGCCTGCTCTATGATCTCATCGCTTATCTGTGTGCCTGTCCAATCATCAATATTCATCATTAAGCGCACTTAAAAGACTTGTATGAGTGAGTGATATGCTTTTTAAGCATGTGTTTTCGACAGAGTTTAAGCCCATTGGCTAAGTGATTCTCTACGGTTTTTACCGAGATATTTAGGCTAGTTGCGATTTGTGCATGACTCTTACCGTAAAGTTTACGCTGAATAAAAACTTGCCGACAAATGGGGGGGAGATGATTTACTGCTTCAAGCAACATTTGGGTTTGACTATCTTTTATTACACAAGACTCAATGCTTTTTATGCCAGCGTTATTGAGCTGCAAGCGTTGAACATCCAAAAATTTCTCTCGTACTTTTATATGGCGTATGCGGCTAAGTGCCATATTTTTAGCCATAACAAAAAGCAAAGGTCGCATCGCTTTAAGTTTAGAAGCAAACTTTACCAGGCGACTTTCTTTTTTGGCAATTAGAAACACCTTGAGTAAGGCATCTTGTGCAATTTCTTCGCCTTCGCTTTGCCCAATAATAGGCGTAAGTGAGTCCACGATTTTTCTGAACATACTTTCGTGATATTGCGCAAAAACATCGTCTTGCTGGAGGTCTCTTGAATGATTCATTGGCTTAAAAGCCTATATCAAAATTCAGGCGTTTAAAAAATATACACTCATTCATGGGCAATAAAAAGCACTTTTTAGTGCCCACAAGTTACTGATAGGACTAGCTAATCGTGCCATTCACAATCGGTGCAAACGCCGTTAGTGAATCAATAAGATTACTGTTGCCTAAGCCGTTTCCGGGCATGACTTCTGACAACCTGCCTTGTTCACCATGCAAGGCGAGGTAGTTAAGCACAACCGTTTCTACCAATAGGTTGACGTTATTTGCTGCAGGTGTGCTTGCGGTTTCTACGCTGCCGTCGCTGCGCATAAAGCCGAGCTGTTGGTGCATGGCTTGAGCGTCTGCATCAGCACCTAAAAGCTGAGGCGTGCCATTTGGGTTGTATACTAAAAAGAATGAGGCCGCGGTGGAGGAGTTATCGCCTGTCCACACACCTTTACCTCTGCCGTCTGCAGAATCGTCAATCATGCCGTTGCTAAACACAGAGCCATCGGAACATACGTACATCATCAGCGGCACGCCTAAACGTGCTGCATATTCTAAACATGCGCCCATGCAGCGCCCTGCGCGTAGGTCTCGAATTTCGCCAGTGGCACGGTTACCTACATGATAGTCATAACCCCCCATGGTGATGGTGCCCGCTCCGGCAAAGCCGTTCATTACGAGTTTCATAACCGAAGCGGTTTTTTGAAATTCGCGGTCTGAAGCAAACTCTTCTGCACTAAATATCCCAGTATCGCCGACTATCACTGGGTCCACTTCCGGGTTTAATGTACTCGGATCGCCAAATCGGTCGGTAATGTCGGCGCTTTTTACATAGCCGCAGCGCACTAAGTCTTTAATCACGTCGTCGCTGCTAATTTGTGTGCTCACTTTATTGAGCTTCATATCTGAAATGCGCTGAATCGATTCCATTACCGCTACAGAATCTTCTTGGCTTAATAGCCCCACTAAATCACCGGTGTCGACCAATCCTGTTACATCAGAAGGCCTATCCACTTTGGTAGGACGTTTGGAGGCGTCTATTAAATTAGCTGGCGCCATTGAATTACCGCCAGAATCAGAGTTTCGTGAGCCAATGAGAGTGAGCAAGGAGCCATCAGCACCGGCACGATTAATGCCATACATTGGATTGTGCGGATTGTTACCGGTGTCGTTTTCAGACCTTGCAGGAATCACTGCACCATTTACATTGGCACGGTTAGTGACGGCTAGCTTGTCTTGAATGCCTCGTAAAAAGGCCGAATCGGCGTGAAAGGCTAAACCCAGCTCATTGTTTACAAAATCCGACAGCCCGGTATTCGGGTTGGCAATTGAGGGGATCATATCGCCTGGTAAGCCTTGTCGTGAGTAGCCTTGGGTGCTTAAAAAGTCCATCTGGCCACCACGTCCGCCAACGAGTACATTTGAACCCGCGATATTTGCACCACCGGCTAAATCAAACACAATAAAGGGAATTTTACCTGCGCCTTGTGTAGCGATGCCGCAGCGCTGTTTAAGTGCTTCTAAATCGGAAGACAAAGACGCATGCGCCTGACGCGGATTCGCAAACAAACTCAGTGCAGATGCCCCTGCTAATAATCCTGCGCCTGCGCACATGCCCTGTGCTAAAAATTCTCTGCGCGTAACAGGCTTGGCATGATCGTTATGAAAAAGGGGAGCATCTTTGCCATGCGATTTCGCTATTTTGCTCGCGCTATTTCTTACAGGGCGCTTGCTCGCAGATTTTGAGGTAAAGCTGTAGGTTTTTTTCATGCTAGCAAGTCCTATTGTAAAATCACAACTGCGCTGCCAAGAATGGCGGCACAGCTTGCTTTAACGACGGTTTTAGTTGTGTCTGCACTGCAACTATTTTGATTTGCACAGGTGCTTAAGCGGTCTATTAAATTGCTCACTTCTGAATATACTTCTGAGCTCTCAGGCTGAGAATCAATCCCGCTGCCAAGCATGCGGGCGTTTAGCGGCATAATAATCGCGTCTTTCATCGCGCTATCAAAACCGTTGTTTGCATTGGCGGCAAAGTTCATGTCAGGGAAATAGGAAGCGCGTAATGCGCTATCTTCTACCAACACATCGCAGTATTTAATCGCAAGCTGCGTAATGGCCATTTGGTTAGATGTTAAAAAGCTATCTATTTTGCTTACGCTAGGTAGCTGTTGGCGCAGCTGTGTGAAGCTTGCCTGCACTTCGGGGTTATTCACCGCCACGTTGGTTAAAGAGGCCATGCTGGCATTAATTTCATCAAAGTTTCGAACGCCAATTTCGGCCTGTGCTTCTAAGTCTTGAGGTAATGCGGCTACAGGCGGCTCAGCCGGTACTCTTGTTGATTGCGCGCTACCTAAAACGTCAAAGGTTAAGAAAAATTCGTCAAGTTCAGGGCCTTTTTGCACGGGGATAATGGTACCTTGCGGTGATAGCGGCTTGCCCCCTAAGGCATTGCTAGATGCGCCATCTACGCTCATATTCAAAGTAGCAAATACCTGACCGGTTTTTTCTTCTCTGCCATTAATGCCAATGCGCATGCCCGTCAGGCTAATGCCATCAAGATTTGCATTTTGTTCGAGGCTCACCATAAAGGGCTGGGTAAACAAGTAGCTAAAGCTGTCAAATTGACTCACTTCAAAGACTACATAGGTACTTGGCACATTTACCACTTCGCTTACACCAAACATCAAGTAGAATTTTTGGCCAATGCCGGCGTCAAAATTACTGAATACTTGTTCTTCGTTGAGCACGCGGTTGTGTACAGCAACCATGCGCACCGTGCCTGCAAAGCGCGAACGACCGCTTACTTCGCTACCAATTACAAAGGCGAAGCTATCATCCCATTCGTTTAAGAGTGTAGCCTCTATTTGATCGTCGTCGCCGGTCTCTACGCCGTTGACAAAAATCTTTCGTCCGCCAGTACCATCGTAGTTTAAAACAACGTGCTGTAATGCAGCCTGTAAGTCCTCATCAGCATCTGCGGTATTTAAAGCCGGCTCGCCGTTACTGTCGGTGTTGTCATTGCGCACCAACGCATTGTAGTTATACAAAGTTTGCCCGAGCATAAAATTACGTCGGTCGTCGCCGCCTGAATAGCTGATAATGCGCGCGGGCCCTTCCTGCGTAACGTTTGCCGGAGCTATCCATGCTTCAATTGCAAACTCTCCCGTGGCAACAATTAAATCATGCAGCTTTTTACTGGTACTCGTGGCGCCTTGGGCTTTGCCATCAACAAGCTGAATTCCCCAGCCCCCTACCCAGTTATAATTTCCTGAAAGGGTTAAATCTATTGCGGGTGATACGCCACTGGTATCAAATGCTGTATTGCCAAAACCCGTTTTAAATTCCCATTTTGCAATCAAGTTTGATTCAAAACGGCCGCCACCACTGGCCAGTGTACCTTCAAATAAACCTAAAGCATCTGAAGACACTAAGTTTGCGTCAAGCTCGGTCACTTCTATTGCATCAGCCATTGTTGCGATGGCGTCGCTGATTTCACTGGCATCGCTCGCGCAGTCATCCCAACAGTTATGAAATTCATCACGCACGCGCTCAACGATGCGGCTGTCTTCAGGGCTGTCTAAGTTAATTTTAGAGATAGAGGCCAAATATGCTTCTGTTACATCGCTTGAACCGATGTAGGGAGAGATTGGGATTGTGGCGCTCGACTGGTGGCATTCGCTACAGTATTGCGCGAGTAAGGGATAAACATTACTTTCAAACAAAGCGGGTGAGGCCGGAAAGTTTTTGTTTGCTCCCACTGGGCGCGAGGCCGGCGCTTCCAAATCAATGCTAGTGGCGCTTTCGTCTGTATCAATCCAGGCTTCGACCCACGTAGTCATAATATCCGCGCAGGCGTTGTTACTTGTCAACCAGCAGTTGTGTCCACCTGCTACTTTGGTGATTAATAGAGAGTCTGAAACAGAGCTTTTCTTAACCAGGGTATTGGCGATGCGATATGCCTCATTGATATCGTCGTTACGAGCGAACATAGGCGCTTGCTCACCCTGCACATGGCATGCGCCGCATTTGTCTTGGGTGGCTAAATTATCCCAAACGTTGAGCTTAAAATTTTGAACATCGGTAGTGGCGCTTGGCGGGCCATCGTAAATACCGTCGGGCGTGTTCGTCGGCGGCGGTGTTGGTGTTTCTTGCACTTGTGCGTCACTTCCGCCTCCACAAGCACTTAATAAGAGTAGGGTGCTAAGTATGATAATTGCGAAGTTGCAGCTTCTTTTATTTGCGTTAATTGTGTTTTTGTATGGTGTACTTGCGTAAAGTGTATTGGCGTTTAAATTCATGACTATTCTCCCGCGCAATAGCTAGCAGTTTCGGCAAAAACTTCTTTAATTCGATAGCCAGAATTGATGAAACTAGTGGTAGCCATGTTTACAGCATCGCGGTCAGCTGCGTCTTGCGGGCGTCGTAAGCAAACATTCTCAAACACTTTGGTCACCTGACAGGCTGCAAATTTTTGACTATTGGCAAGTTCTTCGCCCATGCTTTTGGCACCATAACCAAAGCCGCTGAGTTGTTCAGACCAGCCTAAAACTTGGTTTATGCCTTCTCGCCAGTAGTTGTCCCAGCGATCGTCTTGAATGATGTAACCAAAAGGGAAATTATTGGCATTGATTAGATGCTTAGCGGTCACTCGAGAATTGGTTTGCGGGTCGATTTGGCCTTCGTTGTTATAAGTGATGCGTCCGCTTTCGCCCTGTGGGTCTGCATCAACATTATATTCGTATTCATAATATGCAAATGCTTGCGCTAGTGGGTCCATACCGTTGTGACAACCTGCGCAGGAGTTAGCAAATATGCGGCTATCACCGCCGGGGCTGCGGCTTAAATCTTGGCGTATTCTATCGGGCGGCAAACTCGTATCTTTGAGTGGTTCTAAATCGGTACATAAATGATTCATTAAGGTGAAGCGAAGCATTGCGCGGTTGGTACCGTCTTTAAAGAATGATTTTGCAGCGGCACGCGTTGTCATTATTCCTGCAGTGGCTTCTGCAGGCATGCCGGTAACTGCTGATTGAGTGGATTGGGTCAGTACGTCGACCAAGTCAGTGCCGCTGTTTTCGAGGGCTTCGTAATGGTTATTATTGGTATTGCTATAGGCTGGAATACCGGCTACGCCTTGCGCCGTATAAATAATATCCCCTTTCAGAATTTCTCTAAAATCAATATCGTCCCGCGTAATACCTATAACAGTGGCTGTGTAGTCGTTGAGAGGCGCAAAAATATCCGCCTCTTCATTGGTCCATGGGCTTACCCAGTTTTTTAAGGTGACATTATAAAAATCGGGCGACTGCATCGCAATATAGGCGGCTTGTTTGCTTTGACCCTGTTCGATTAAAGCCGCCATTTCCATTAAGGTGTTTTGAGTTGCAGGTACGCCGGCAATGCGGTCGTGTATTTGTTTAGCTTGAGTGAGTGAGTCTGCTTTTACACTGAAAAGGCTTGCGATAAGCATTAAGCACAGCAAAGCCGATACACGCAAAAAATTAGACTCGAAACGCAAAGAAAGGTCAGAATAATTTGAAATCCTCAAACACCTTTGCAGCGAAAAAGAATGCATAACTGGACTCCTGTTTTACATCGTTATACACATCGATAACGCGATATTGGTTATGGTATTGGTGATGAGGGTTTATTTAGTGATAACTATAAGCTTGTTTCGGTCGGTAAAATCAAGAGTTATCGTAAATTCACTATCACAAATCTACATCGAAAATTAATACTACAAGAATTGTGCCGCAAATCCATCTTATTGATTTAATTAATATTAATTGGGAAGTTGTATTTTTTCCATTGATTTAATTTGCGCAAACTGTCGCAAATTAAAGACAGTCAGTGCTTAGCTTCACAAAAAAAACACAGGAAAAGACAAGTAATCATATATTAATCAGTGCTTTACATTAAAACTCGCAGAATTTTACGAGAGAGACATCTGCTGATAATTAGCAGTAAATGTGATTGCTATAGTTTAATTTAATCTTTATTTTAATGTTTTTATAACTTTTTGTTTAATAAGCCTGCTTTTTGAGCGCTTGATGACAGGTATCAAATTGCATGCTTTGATATAAAGGGTCAAATTGTTTTGTTTCTCTATCACTGTCAGGCTTAAAGCACGTTCTTTATTCTAATTTTTGCGCGAATAAACGGCAAAACACTGATAAGTATAGTGTTTTTTTTGAGCAGATCATGCGCAAAGTTACGTCACGTCGGTAAATCGAGACACTAGTCACCGAGCGCTTAGTGGCGTTAATATTGTATTTGATATTATTAAAAAAATGCCCGCGTCACAGCGAAAGCATTTTCACACAGGTTACACATGACAAAGGTTCAGCACTTATCATTTTGGGCAATAGGCCTCAGTATCCTTAGTATGCTAAGCGCATGCGGAGGCTCGGTGCTGTCGAATGATGAACAAAGCCCAGACCCTGTGGTAGTCGATGTACCCATTGCCTACATTGAGCGAGAGTTGGCAGTGTCAGGCGGTGAACCATTGCGCAATTTGCAAGACCCAGCCCAGTTTATTCCAGGTGCAAGCCTTAAAATTAAAGCCAGAGCCAGCGCATCTGCTCCTATCCAAGACTTAACCCCACGACTGTTAAACCTAATGTTAGGAGAAGAGACGAGCCTTGTTGATGAAGATGGCCTTGCATTGCAAATCGACATAAAAGACTTAGAAAACGACTATAGCGGTAATCGATTGTTATTCGCTGCTCGCGCGCCAGAAACGCCAGACATGGAGGCCTTACCTACCTGGAATATCTATCAATATGATCGTACCGACGACTCCCTTATCAGAATTATTGCTTCGGACTCCTTAGCAGAAGCTGGCGATGACACTGGCCCGGTTTATCTTGCTGATGGACGTATTGTATTTAGCTCCACCCGTCAGCGCGGCAATCAAGCGCGCCTATTGGATGAAGGTAAGCCGCAGTATGCTGGATTAGAGGAAGGTTTGTCAGTTGCAGCCTCTGTTTTGCATATTATGGATAGTGACGGCAGTGATTTATCACAAATTTCGTATAATCAAAGTCACGATCTAGACCCCATCGTACTGCCTAACGGTAAAATCCTGTTTAGTCGCTGGGATCAAGTTGACGGAAACAAGGGCATCAACCTTTACCAGCTAAACGCTGATGGAAGTGATCTTAGCTTGATGTATGGCCGTCATAGTCACAATTCAGTTGCTGGTTTAGATGACGTGCAGTACGCGAATACTAGCGTCACTCCTCAAGGGCAAGTTTTGCTAGGGATAAACTCCTTTTCAACGCCGCTTTTTGGTACGCAATATCTCAGCATTGATATTGATGGTTTTGTTGATAACATGCAGCCTATCAACAGCATGCAAAGCCTTGTGGGCCCTGCTCAGCAAGCCATATTGTTCGATACGATTAGTCTAGAAGATGAAATTTCTCGAGGCGGTTACATCAATGCGCTTTATCCTTTGTGGGATGGCAGTGGACGCATCTTATTTAGCTGGTCACAGTGTTTACTTTATCAGCCACTAGCTGAAGATGCGCCAGAGGATACAGAGCGCTTAATAGCCCCCTGTAGCGAAGAAAACCTAGCAAATCCCGAATTCGAGCAAGCGCCGCCAGCCTATGGCCTATGGATGTTTGACCCCGATAACACTAGCGAGGGCAGTGACAATAATTCACCCCAAGATACACAGCTTGCACTAACAATTGGTCAAGCAGAGTTTGCGGTTAGTGAAGTGGTAGCAATGGAGTCAAGACCTTTCCCAGCAAACCCCGATTCATCAATAGACCGCTCTGGGCAAAGCTTGATTGATGAAGGTTTAGGCGTATTACACATTCAAAGTGTTTACGATATTGATGGCGTTGATACCAGTCCATTTGGCTTAACAAACACCAGCGACCCTTTGCTAACATTGCCTGAGGAGCGCCCTGCACGTTTTTTAAGAGTTGTGAAAAGCGTGTCTATTCCTGATGACGAAGTGCTTGATTTTGACAACAGCGCGTTTGGACGTTCGCGCAATCAGTTGATGCGAGAAATAGTGGGGTACACACCTATTCAGCCTGATGGTTCGGTAGAAGTTGCTATACCCGCAAACGTTCCCTTTAGCATTGAAGTACTTGATGAAAACGGAAAACGCGTATCGAGTCGTCATCAAAACTGGCTGCAATTAATGCCCGGTGAGCAAAAAACGTGTGTGGGCTGTCATACCCAAGACAGTGAATTACCTCATGGTCGAATTGACGCACAAGCGCCATCGATTAATGCAGGTGCTCCCAATACTGGGGTTCCATTTCCAAATACAAACCCAGAATTATTTGCCGACTTAGGCGAAACCATGGCGCAAACGGCAACAAGAATACTTGGTCTTGAACGCCTAAACCCTGATATTCAATTTACCGACATATGGACTGACCCTGCGTTACAAAGCCCCGCCCCGCCTTTTGAATATGCTTATGCAGACTTACAAAGCCCTTTGCCTATCACGCAAGCCTGCGCGCAAAATTGGACTTCTATTTGTCGCTCGGTTATCAACTATCCAGAGGTCATAGCTCCAATATTCGAAGTGCAGCGCGTGATTCGCGATGAGCTAGGTAATGTATTGCAAGACAACACTTGCTCAACATGTCATGCTCCTGTTGATGTGCAAGGTGCCACTCAAGTACCTATGGCGCAGTTAGATTTAAGCAACACACCATCGCCTGAACGCGCAGCCTTTGTTACCAGTTATGTTGAACTGATGTTTAACGACAACGAGCAAGAGGTAATTGATGGCGTGTTGCTAGACAGACTCGTACCGGTACTCGACCAAGACGGCAATCCGGTGTTTATTACAGATGAGGACGGTGAGTTAATACTCGACGCAGACGGCAACCCAATTGTGCAAACACAAACAGTGGGAGTACGCGCTAGCATGCGTGTACAGGGAGCAATCGCCAGTTCGGCCTTTTTCGCTCCTTTTGATGCAGGCGCAAGCCATGCAGGCTGGCTTTCTGATGCAGAGCTTAAACTCATCGCAGAATGGTTGGATATAGGTGGACAATATTACAACAACCCCTTTGACGCTCCGGAAGACTAAAACTTTGCAAGGGCTCAATGAAGGAGTAGGACAAGCGTTAAGCACGTTTAGGGTTTTACTTAGCAATAAGTGCAAGGGGCTTTTTATAGCGCTTTGTTTGATATTTATTGGAGCAGGTAGCGCTAAAGCAGATGAGCTGCGAGTGGTAGTAACGAGCCCATTTATCAACGTGCATACTGGGCCTGCGAGCGAATATCCGGTGTTTCATGTGGTAGCGAAAGGCGAGCCCATTGTGATTTTGAAATCGCGCACAAATTGGTACAAAGTGCGCGCATTTGTTGCCGGTGGAAAAGAATTAGAAGGCTGGGTAGCACAAGAGAGCTTGTTAGCTACTGAGCTTGAAAACGGCAGTCCGCTGCAGGCGTCATCGGGCACATTTGAAGATTACCAAACGCGAGATTGGGAAATAGGTCTGGCCGGTGGCGTACTCGACAGCGTGTCGGCCATGACAGTGAGTGGGTCTTGGGTGTGGACCGCAAATTTAAGCGTTGATGCCAGCTACACTCAGGCTTTAGGAGATTTTTCGGAAAATAAAATATGGTCGGTGCGTATGCGTCATACCTTTTTTCCAGAGTGGCGCCTGAGTCCGTTTTTGGCCCTTGGTACCGGTGAAATTCGCACCAAGCCACGAGCTAATCTAGTACAAAGCGGCGACGATACGAGAGTATCGAATCATTACGAAGTGGGTGCTGGCCTTCGTTATTATTTGGCTAAAAGCGTGCTGGTAAAACTGGAATACCGGTCATTGCTTGCGCTAACAGACCGTGATGAACAAGAAAGACTAGACCAGTGGATGCTGGGTGCTAGCGTATTTTTTTAAAGGCAGGACAAAAGCATATGGATTTTTTACTTAATTGCGCAAATCAGCTAATGACAAAAAAGCAACGCTTAATCGCGTCAATACTATTGGCTATGGTGTCAATAATAGTTGCAGCGCCCTCTTATGCGCAATCAAGAGGACTTGCTGTTGCGCAAGTACAAGATGAAAGCCCCGACATAGACCCAAATGTAGAACGACGTGATATCAAAGAGTTTGATATTGATTCAGAAAATATAGAAGTGAGTGCCTTTGTTGGGGTCATCAGCATTGAGGATTTTGAGTCGAATGTGGTTTATGGCGCTCGCCTTGCTTATCACATTAACGAAAACCTGTTTATTGAAGGCACATATGGTGCAGCAACGGCGGGAGAAACGAGCTTCGAAGTTCTTTCAGGTGGCGCCCCTTTCTTGACCGATGATCAGCGCGATTATACTTACTACGATGCGTCCGTTGGTTATAACTTTAATGGCGAATTGTTTGTCACTGATTCATTGGTTTTTAACACCGATTTATACCTCACTTTAGGCGCAGGCAGCACCGACTTTGGCGGCGATGAACGCTTTACTATTTCAGTGGGCGCAGGCTATCGCATGTTATTTACCGACTATTTTGCAGTGCGTTTAGATGTGCGCGATCACATGTTTAAAAGCGACATTATTGGTGAAGAAAAAAACGTACAAAATTTAACTTACACCATTTCAACTTCATTCTTTTTCTAGATGAGATTATCAATGAATATATTTAATACAGCGATGCAGTTTCTCAATCTTAGCCAGCGTTTTCACCGGGTTTTAAAGGTAAGCCTAAGCCTGTTAGTGACGCTTTGTATCGCAACAAGCGCAAGCGCCAACAGCGATACAAAAATCATGGCCCCTGACTTTACCCTCAAAAGCAAAGAAAGCGGCAATATCCGCTTGTCGGAGCAAAGAGGGAATATTGTGCTGGTAAATTTTTGGGCTTCATGGTGCGGCCCGTGCCGCGATGAACTGCCCGAGATGGAAGCGATTTATCAAAATTACCGTGACTTAGGCTTTGAAATTCTGGCGGTCAACGTAGACGACCAGCCAGAGAAAGCAGACGTGCTGTTAAACGACATCGAAGTGAGCTTTCCGGTGCTATACGACACCGATGGCAAAGTCAGTGAGCTCTATGATGTAAACGCTATGCCCACTACTGTGATCATCGACAGAAATGGAAAGCAGCGCCTTTTGCATATGGGCTATCGCAAGGGCGATGAAGTGAAATACGAAAAAGCTATAAAGTTATTAATGAGGGAGGACTAAGCATGCGTTTGTCTCGATTAAAAAGCCTTTGCTTGATTGTTGCAGGCTTAAACTTAGCAGGTTGTGCGAATACCTTTGAAGAGGACTCGTGGCAACTTGCGAATTTTGAGCCTTGGGTAAAACCCTATGAGCGCAGCAATTTAGCCGACCCGATTATGAGCATGAGTCGTAATCCCATTGCAATGTCGTATGCCAAGCATGTGAATGAATCGCGAGAGGGCGCTAGAGGCGCTGATGGCGGTGCAGGCGGCGGGTGTGGGTGCAACTAATGGGCGCTTGTAAGCAATGAAGATATTGCCGCGCTTGTGCGCAAAAGTACTCGCATTTGCATGCTTAGCATTGTGCGCAATAAGTGCACAAGCAGCCGTTCTTCCGCAAGACCGTTCCGATGTTATGTATCATCGCTATGAGGGCGACGGTGTCACTATCGATGGCCCGTCTGTGCTGCTGCGTAAAAAAATAGGGAATCATGTGTCAGTGTCGGCAAACTATTATGTCGACACGGTATCAGGTGCATCTATAGATGTAAGAGCAACCGCATCGCCCTATGAAGAAACCCGCAATGAAACCACCTTAGGCAGCGATTTTTTACATGAAAAAACGCTGCTAAGTGTTAGCTATACCAATAGTAGTGAGAATGACTTCGAAGCAAATTCAGTCTATGTGGGCGTAAGCCAAGATTTCTTTGGTGACCTTTCAACCGTTGCCCTTTCTTATTCAAAAGGCTGGGATGAAGTTGGCCGCAGAGGCGATGAGGCCTTTAGCGAAGAGGCAGATCGTCAGAAATTCGGTTTTGGTTTTACTCAAGTGCTCACCAAAAGCCTTATTGTGGGTCTCAATGCAGAGCATATTTCTGACGAGGGTTACTTAAATAATCCATATCGCAGCATTCGTTTTCTTGATGATGATGCCGCACAAGGCTTTAGCTTTGCGACTGAAATCTATCCCAATACCCGTTCGTCCAATGCCTATTCCATCAATGCTAATTATTATTTGCCTTATCGCGCTGCACTTTACGCAGATGCTCGGGTTTACAGTGACTCATGGGGCATAGAGGCGCAAAATTATAAGCTCGGGTATTTGCATCCTTATAAAGGTTTTTTGTTTGAAGTGTTTGCGCGCTACTACACCCAAGAGGCAGCAGACTTTTATCAAGACTTATTTGAACGCGAAAATCAGTTTAACTTCATGGCGCGCGACAAGGAAATGAGCACCTACAGCGGCATCACGCTTGGCATGGGCGTAAGCTATGAGTGGCAGTTCTCACAAAGTGCTTTGATTCAAAAAAGCAGCGTCACTTTTGAATACGATTACATGGATTTTGACTACGATGATTTTAGAGATGTAACCGCCGATGCCCCCGTAGGGCAAGAGCCCTTGTTTGGCTTCTCGGCCAGCGTAATTAAGCTGTATGCTTCGATTTGGTATTGAATATGAATTCTATTTGTAAACTAGCGACTCAACACGTTTTAAGAGCACTTATTGTGCTTTTATCTGTGGTATTTTTGCTACCTTCAGTTTCCGCCCAAACACTCGACTTAAGCGAGCCGAACGCTCAGCAAAGTGAGCTAGCTGAAGAAATTGAAAGCCTGAAACAAGCGATGATAAACCTCAACCGCGATTTGTTTATTTTAGAAGAAGATTTGCTGTTTCCGGCATCTACCCAAGTTGCGGTTTACTTGTCGATGGACGTGGGGGAATACTTTGCCCTTGACTCGGTTGAGCTTCGTATTGGTGACGAAACCGCTACGCAATATTTATACACAGAGCGTCAAGTTAATGCACTTTATCGAGGGGGTGTTCAGCGTTTGTATGTGGGCAACGTTGGGCAAGGCAGCCATCAACTTACCGCCTTTTTTATTGGCATTGGTCCGCAGGGGCGCGAGTACAAAAGAGCAGTTACATTAGAGTTTGAAAAAACGGACGAGCCTCTCGCCGTTGAGCTTGAAATTGTTGACTCCACCAGTAAACAGCAACCCTTGTTTAACGCAAAAACGCTCTAGGTATATCTGTGGCTTTAGGTGCATCACAAATTAAATGCTTTATATCTCCAGCGCCTTTGCTGGTGAAGCTTTGCTTAGTGCGTGCTGTGCTTAAGCCTTATTATTCGGCTGTTCGATATCTTTGCCTATCTTGTTGCCTGTGTTTAATTTTTCCGATGGTGTTTGGGGAGACACAATACGTTGCAGCACAATCTTCAAGTGCGCAGGAGCAAGATGTCCAACAAACCCCGAATAAAACCAATATTTTTGAAGAAAAATACTTAGAGGCTTTAGCCAAAGGAGCCAAGGCTAAGCATAGCGATACCGAAGATACTCAAAGCAAAGTGATAGCAAGTGACCAAGGCGAGCAACAAGCCGCCTACGAGCACATCTTATTTGAGTATTTTCAACAGCACTACGACAGCAGTTTAATGTTAATAGCGGTAGGCGATGAATCTCACCGGTTTTCTGCATTATCAAGTGATGACAAAGACCGTTTGCGCCTGATGCAAGGGGCTTCTCAGCTCAAAGTTGGATTATACCGCCAAGCGCAGGAAGGCTTGCTCGCTTTACTTGCTAAAACCACATCTGAATACGTTCAGGCTAACACATGGTACTGGCTGGCTAAGGCTGGGTTTGAAAATCGCCAGTACACCTTAAGTGAGAAGGCATTTAAGGTCATTGGCGAGAATGGATTAGTGGAATATATCACACCTGACCAATGGCAGGAGCTTATTTATTTAACGGTTTTTACTCGCATGCAACAGGGGCAAAACTGGCAAGAAGATTTCAAAGGGCTCGACGCAAGCACAATATACCCAGCCTACGTACATGCTAACTATGCTTCTATGCAGTTTAATGAAGGGGAGTATGCTCAAGCAGAGGCGTCTTTTGTTGCGTCAAAGCAGGCGCTAATAAGCTATCAAAATGTTCAAAATTCTTGGTTAAAACAGGCGGGCACTGCGCTAGATTCATTGCTCGAATTTAACTGGATTAACCCAATGACTTGGTTTTCTTCAGACCCTAACGCACAGGCACAGGGAAAGCTGGAAGCTGAGCAAAAAAGCTATGAGCAAAAAGAAATAAACGCACTCTACGACCGCATTAATTTGGGCTTGGCTTACGCTTTATTGCAACAGCAAGACGATAAAAATGCGCTTAGTGTTATTAGCACCGTGTCGAGTGATGGCGGTGAATCGGAGCAAGCTTTGCTTACCCTTGGCTGGGCTATGGCAGAGCAAAACAGATGGCAAAGCGCTTTACAAGTTTGGCAATACCTGCGCGGTCAATCAGCGGGCTTGTATGGCTTACAAGCAAGTTACGGTATTGCTTATGCTTACCAACAGCAGGGGGATTTTACCAATGCCTTTTTTGCCCTTGATGACACCACTAAACAAATTCAAACAACGATACTTGCTCTTGAAAATTTTTCTTCGCAAATTCAGCAAGACGCATTTTTCGATGCAGTAGATACAGGCAATATTATTGAGCGTGATACTACAGCAACGCGGGATTCTTTTGAGTCTTTTGCGAGTGATGATCAGCAAGCTGAGAAAGGGATTCGACGCGTTAATTCTATTTCTGAGTTAGGTCAAGCGCTTGGCTTAGAGCCAGCCCAAGAGCAAAGCTATATCGAGCCATCAGCGATACAAAACACTCAAGCTGACTGGCCGAGTAATTTGCTTGATATCAAACGCATGTTTTTGTCGACGCGCGCCGATTTTGATGCCAGTTTTTTATTAAGCGTGCGACGAGAGGCCAAGCAATCGCTTATGCTTTTAAACGATCGCGCTAAGCAGCTTCGAACGCTCGAACAGATGCTGAATATTCGCAAGCAGCGTTATGCCCAGCGCCAGCAAAACTTGTCATTAGAACGCGCAGAAGCTTCACTAAAAGAAGCGAGCCAGCAGATTGCTAAAATTGAAGCGATACTCAGCGACGCCCAAGCCTTACCAGAAAGCTCATTGAAGATGGCCTCTAAAGAGCAGGCGAGTCATCTTCGCCGTTTAGCAAATGCACAAGCGCGTTTAAAAAGACTGCAAAACGATAAAAGCGATGGGCAAAGTCTTAATCCAGAATATGAAAAACGAGTAGCGCGTTTAAAGGGCCTGATGCAATGGCAACTATCGGATAACTTTATTGCCAATCGATGGGCGCATCAAAGCTTGTTAGCCAAAGCACGAAGCGCTCTTGAACAAGCGCAGCAAAGCTATGAAAGGCTAAGTGCTCGCCAGCAAGACACGCAACTATTTGCCAAACAGCAAGCACAAATCGATGCCCTAGCGATTAATGTACTCAATCAGCAGAGTCAGGCTCGCGCGATTTATGAGAATGCCAACGAGCAATTGCAGCGCAACCTTTTGAGCATTATTGAACAACGAATTGCTCAGTTGAACACGCAAGAGGTGAATACCCGCTTAGCCAAAATTAGGTTACAAGACCTTACGCCGGAGGCCTTATGAAGAGCCTTTGGCGAGTATTGCTGATATGTACTTTGTCGTTTTACATAATGGCGTGCACCAGCATAAACAACAGCGTGAACGCTATTTTTGGTGATGATGAAACTAGCAGCGAGGACCCAAGTAAACAAAGTGTAGAGCTTTCAGAATTAGAAAGAGCCGAACAAGCACGTTTGCTAAACGGCAGAAGCAACCGACCAAGTCTAGCAAGCTTAAATTTGATGCCGCAGGGGCGTGATGAAGAGACCTTGAATACGTCTGATTTGAATGCTTCGCAGTCGAACAATGCCGCTAGCGCCGAACAAATCCCCCAGTTAAGTTTGATTGAAAAACGCAATGAGTATCAAGCTCTTTTGCCTTTAATTACTGATGAAAAACAGCGCCGACAAGTCGCCTTTCGCCTCGCCGATATCAATATGCTACTAGCAGAGCAAGACCTAGAACAGGGTGAGCAAATAGCGAGTGACGCTAAGGCTGGTCCATTTGAGCAAGCCATTAGCGGATATGCAGAAGTGCTCGCAGCGCATCAAGTGAAAACACCAACGGCACAGCCGCTTACCCAAGAGGAGCAGGCACTCAATCGCAAGCAAATGGATGCGATGTATCAGTTATCAAGAGCGTATGACTTAGCTGGTAAAAAAGAGCAAAGCGTTAGCTTAGCTAAAGAATATTTAGCGACTTTTTCGGTGGCAGAGTTTGGTCTTAACGAGCAGCATATTGAGCTGTATTTTCGCATTGGTGAATACTATTTTAACCGTCAGCAATATGAGGATGCGGCGCAGTATTATGCTCAGGTGCTAAGCGCAACAAACACCGGACAGTTACAAAACAGTGCCGACTTTTATGGCATTTCAGCCTACATGCTTGGTTGGAGTGAGTTTAAGCAAGACGATTATGCGCTGGCCTTAGATGCTTTTGACCAAATGCTTCGCCATACCTTAGGCGAATCGAATCGCTTAGAATCGATGCAATTGGGAGATTTTGATGCCCTTTCAAAAGGTGAGATGCGCCTAGTTGCCGACAGTATTCGCGTGATGGCGCTTACCTTCTCGTATCAAGGCAGCGGCGAGGCGATAGAAGCGTTTTATGCCGAGCGTGCAAATTCTCCTTATCAGCACTTAGTGTATGAAGAGCTCGCTCAGCAGTACCTAGATGAAGACCGCTTTGGCGACAGTGCAGATGCATTGCTGGTGTTTGCAAATAGTCAACCCTTTCATCCTCGTGCCGTTGAATTTTATGTGCGCCACATCGATGCATACATTCTTGGCGGTTTCCCTGAGCAGGTCTTGACTGCCAAGCAAGGCTTTGTCAGCACTTATTCTCTAGGTGGCGAAGTTCTAAAACGCTTAGATTCACCAGTGGGGGACGCTGCACTTCCTTACTTAAAAACTTACCTGAGTGAGCTTGCACAAACCGAGCACAGTCTTGCTCAGAGTATTGATGCCATTTTATTCGCGCGCGCCGAAGAACAATCAAATGCCAGCAACGCGCAAAACAGTTTCGCTCAAGGTTTTAACTCAAGTGAATTAAGCGCTCAGCAAAGTCTGGCTCTGCGCAGTATCTCCGACAGCGATTTAGCTACTTTGCGCGTTGAGGCTTATGAGCAGGCTATTTCTTATTATGAAAACTACATTCGCACCTTTACTTACGGTGGAGGTCGCGCAGAGCCTGAAGTGGGCGAACGGCGCTTTTATGCGGCTGAGGCTTACATGGCTTTGGAGCGCTACGAGCCTGCGATTCTCGCGTTTGAAACTTACGCCTATCAGGACGCAGTGAATCCAATGGCGGTAGAAGCAGCCTATGCTGCTCTTTTAGCCCATGCTGAGCTTGATAAAACAAAGACCGACCTTGAACAAAGCTCAGCTAACGATGAATTAAGCGCACAGCCTGAGCGAGCTTTACTAAGCGACGCTCAGTTTAGTCAGCAACGCTTTGTTGTTAACTTCACCGACGACCCGCGAACACCTGTGATTGTGCTGAATCTTATGCAGGACTTATTTAACGACGGCTATTATACGCAAGCTCAGCGCTGGGCACTATGGATTTTAGAGCCCGAAGAATCTGTTCATAGCTCGGTTGCAAAACATAAGCGCTCAGCGATGCTCGTAATGGCTCACAGTGAGTTTGAGCTGGGTCAGTTTGCAAGCGCAGAGTCATATTATCGCCGGCTATTGCAAATAAGCGCAACGTCACAAGAAAGTGCACAAATGGCATCGTTAAATACATCTTCACAAACAGATGCTTTAATCGACCGATTAGCGGCAAGTTTGTACAAGCAGGCAGAGCAAATACTCTCAGCTATTAACCTTACGCCGGCGCAGCTAGCCGAGCAAAGCGATGTGTACAATTTGCCTTTAAGTGAAGTTAAGCGCGAAAGTATTCTTTCCGCGATTGGTTTTTGGCAGACGATTATCAGCGATACACCAAGTTCAAGCTTTAGAGTCGCCGCACAGTTTGACAGCGCAAGCTATTATGCATTAATTGGTCAGTGGGATAAGGCCATTGCGCTGTGGCTAGATTTTGCTGAACGTTATCCGAATGACCCGCTAAGTGCCTCTATTGATGGCCAGCTTTTATATGCCTATCAGCAAACTGAGAACTGGCAGGCGGCGGCAGATATCCTCCTGGCGCAGTCTTTAGTCAGCAGCAATGATGCGCAAGGTTATAGCAATGCACAGGACGCTTTGTATCAAGCGGCGGTGTTTTACGACAAAGCCCAAAACCGAGAAATGGCACTAGACAGCTTCAGAAAATACGCCCACGCCTACCCTGAGCCCCTCGATATGGCAAACGAGGCACGTTACAGAATGAGTCAGTTTTACGAGGAGTCTGGCGAAGATAGCAAGCGCCGATATTGGCTAGGCAAGATGTTAAACGCGCAAACCGCGCTAGCTAAGCAAAGCGGTATTGCAACGAGTGAGGCCGGAACCCCGCGCTCCCGTTATTTAGCGGCAATGTCGGCGATGGTTTTTGCCAGTGACGCTGATGCTGCATATACCAACATAAAGCTCAATTTGCCGCTGGATAAAAGCTTGGCTAAAAAACAAAGCGCCCTCAACAAGGCAATTGAGGCTTACGATCAAGTTATGGGCTTTGCTGTGGCACAATATGTAAGCGAAGCAAATTATCACTTAGCTAATCTGTATTTGACCTTAGCCGAGGACTTAATGGCATCTAGCAGACCAAGCGGCTTAAGCCCTCTAGAGCTTAGCCAGTACGAGTTACTGTTAGAAGAACAAGCATTCCCATTTGAAGAAACTGCTATTCAACTGCATGAAAACAACGCAGTGAGAGCGCAAAATGGATTATATGACCGCTATGTTAAGCAAAGCTTTAAGCAGTTGAGCCAGAGCCTACCTGCCCGCTACGGCAAACAGGAACTCAGCATAGGAGTGAAAATAAGTGACTTATAATCGTTTACTGCTATTGTTGCTCCTTGCAAGCGCGCTGTTAAGCGGCTGTGCCACTATCAATCCCTTTGCTGACAAGGTGGATGCTAATAACGCACCAGAGCCAGCAAATACTAAACAAATTGCTGAAAAACCAAACGAAACGGTTAAAGCTGTTGACCCCGCTACACTTGAGATGCAGAGAGCTTTGGATCTCATTTTGGCAGCAAATCGCTATCAACAAAGTAAAAATGAGAACGTTGGTTCTACTAAAGCTTATTTACTCGAGGCCTTACGTGCATATCAAAACAAAGAGCTTTCAACCGCGCTTGTTTTGATAAATAAAGCAAAAGCCGAACCTGCTCCTTTAAATAGCGCAGCTTACGTGCTGCTTGGTGATATTCACTTAGCGAATTGGCGCCAGTCGAATAAAGATACGGCAAACGTGCTCGAAGCAAATCAAGCAAATGAAATATCTCACTTCTCGCTCGCCATTAGCAGCTATGACGCGGCGCTTTCTTTGAATAAATTCAACTATAAAGCGGCGAATCGCAGAGCAACACTATATAGGGAACAAGGCGAGTTTCAAAAGGCGTTAGCGCTTTATAATCAAGCAATAGAAGCCTACCCCGGTTATGCACCAAGCTACCGAAATCGCGGCGTTTTGTACGATTTATATTTGGGTAATAAACGCGCTGCGCTTATGGACTACAACAATTATTCAGACTTACTCAGCGTACAGATAGAGTATTTTAATGAAGGGAATAAACCCCAATCAACGGCACTTCAAATCGACAATATTGCGCAAAATATAGAGCCGCTTAAAAGCCTTCAAAGCATCGACGAATCGATAGCAAATGACTTTGGCAGTTTAGATGAGCTTGAGAAGCGTTTAAAAGAAGTGCAAATCTGGCAAATTGATTTAGAGCGGCAGGTAAAAAGTTTAAATGCAAGCGATGGCGCGAGCACCATGCCACATAATCATATTATGTTAGGGCTTGAGAGATATACTGTTAACTTTTCAGTAAGCGTCATTCCCGCGAAGGCGGGAATCTCCC
>CAYQMI010000009.1:18232-28026 GCA_964418575.1 uncultured Glaciecola sp. | reverse complement strand
AGATATACTGTTAACTTTTCAGTAAGCGTCATTCCCGCGAAGGCGGGAATCTCCCAACGAAGCCGCAGTTGTTCAAACACACGGCACGATTTGGCTTAGGATATAATGATGAAGATAAGTTATACGGTCAATTTAAAAGCGTTTATAGGTGCACAGAGTTTACGCTACGGAACGCTTTGTATAGCTGTTGTTGTGCTATGCAGTTTATTGGCGACAAATCAGGTGCATGCCCAAACGTCAGATGAAGTCTCGCAAACTGACAGCGAAGTCCTGCGCTTAGAAGAAACCATACGCGCCAATAAAGAGCAGCCGCAAGTATTAACCATCGTTCCGTGGCAGCTTCCAACGCACCAGAGAATAGACGAAACCAAAGCTTGGCAGCCGGTACTTAGCAAGCTTCCCAGTATTGAGAGAAGCCAGTTCTTAAGAGACTTGGCGGTGGTGGATGAGATTTTATCTCTGTCTTCGCCTTTATCATCTGCGCCTAAACAGCCCGCAGAAAGTGACAACAAAGCTAATAAGTGAACACATTAGGTATGAGCATTTATAGAGGTGTTTATACCAAATACATAAACCACACCTTATTTAATTTAAGGTGATAAGAATTTTCAAACCATTTGTTTTATTGATTATATGAGAGAGCACAACCATGGATTTATTTGACACCATCGCACGATTTTTTCAAGACGGTGGCTCGTTTATGCTACCTATCGCCATTGTATTGGCAATAGGAATAGCGATTACCATTGAGCGTTATTTGTTTTTGATTTTCGCCACCAAAACTAATAAACGCGCGTTTGTTGAAATAGAACCGCTGTTAGCTCAACAACAGTTTGAAAAAATCCTGCAAATTACCCAACAAAGCACCGCACCAATTAGCCGCGTGATTGGAGCCGGCATCACGCGTTTAGCGGTGAGCACACGCCGAGAAGATATCGAATACGCAATGGAAGAAGGTTTGATGGAAACCGTTCCTCGCCTAGAAAAACGCACGGGTTATTTAGGTACACTTGCAAATATCGCAACGCTGCTAGGCCTCTTGGGCACAATCATCGGGCTTATTGCGGCGTTTTCTGCTGTTGCCAATGCCGACCCCTCTGAAAAGGCAAGTTTGTTGTCGCAGTCTATTTCGGTTGCGATGAACACCACCGCATTTGGTTTGATTTCAGCCATTCCTTTACTCGGCTTTCATGCATTGTTACAAACTAAAACCACAGAGATCATCGACTCCATGGAGATGGCAGGAGTGAAATGCCTAAACACTTTAATTGCCTTAGAGCACTTATCGCTGAAAACACGCGCGAGCGACCAATAGGGCTTTTGATATGTTAGCAAAACGCCGCAAACGCATTCCTAAAGCCGATGCCGAACTCGATATCACATCGTTTATGAACCTGATGATTGTATTGGTGCCTGTGTTGCTGATGATGATGGTATTTTCGCGCATTACCGTTGTAGAACTTAGCCTGCCAGGTTTAGCCAGTTTATCAGCCGAAGAATCTATTGAAGCGCAGGTGCTTGAGGTAAAAGTGACCAACAGCGGCCTTGATATATATTTTCCGCAAGGCTATTTAGTGACGCAAGTGCCCATGATTCAACAAGATGATGCACCACAGCCCTCGCACGACTACCAAGGGCTACAAACGAGCCTCAAGCAAATAAAGCAAACTCTATTAGGCAAGGGAGTAGATAAAAAAGACATTACGCTTTTAATGCAGCAAGACACTGACTATCAAACCATTGTGAGTTTAATTGATGCAACCCGCTCATATAAAGATGTGGTTGCAGCGTCGGTGGTAGATGCTGAGCTTTTTCCTGATGTGTCTTTAGCCGATGCGCCCGTAGATTTAAGATTACGCAATGAAGGCGATGCCGGAGGTGCGCAATGAAGCAGTCTGTGCGCGCAAAAAGGATGGCCAGGCATCATAAGCGGAATCAAAAAACATCTAAGCTGAGCTTAGTGTCGTTAATGGATATTTTTACCATTTTGGTGTTTTTCTTGATGCTAAATGCCTCCGACGTTCAGGTATTGCAATCAAGCGACAGCGTAACTTTACCTGAGTCTTCAGCAGATACTCCTGCACGTGAAACACTTTTGATGATGGTGACAAAAGAGCAAGTGCTTTTGCAAGGTAAAGCCTTGGCAAGCACTGGCGATTTAGCGAATCAAGATGAGCAAAGTATTGAGCGACTAAAACAGGAGCTAGACTATCACTCCGCTCGCAGGCTTGATTTAAGCGAAGAAGAAAAGCTCGCGCAATCAATTACCATTATGGGAGATGCAAGTACCTCCTACGCAGTGCTCAAACAAATTATGCAGGCCTGTGCCGCTCAAGGTTATACCAATATCGCTTTAGCTGTTGAGAATAAAGACGATACTGGCAGTGCCTTAACCTCAGGGGGGAGCTTCTGATGTTAGGTAATAGTCACCTGCCAGCCTATCAATATTTTGATAGCGAGCTGCCGTGGAGTTCAAGCAAAAAAGAGAATTCACTTTTTACTAAAATAAGTATTTTAATACTACTTGTAACGCTAGTTTTTGCCTTGTTTGTGGCATTTACCGAAGTACCAGAAATACCCAGAGCCGAGCAAGAAAAATTACCCCCTCAGCTAGCAAAAATATTAGAAGCAAAAACACCGCCGCCTCCGCCTGTGCCCGTTGAACCTGAGCCTTTACCTGAGCCAGAGCTTATTGAGCCAGAACCGATTGAAGAGCCAGAGCCTGTATTAGAGGCGCCAGAGGAAGTCAAGCCCACCGTTGCTCCTGAAGAAAAACCACCAGAAGAGCTATCAGAAACGGAAAAGGTAACAAAGGCGCGTGAGACAGCGAAAAGCAAAGGGGTATTGGCCTTTTCTGATCAACTCGCCAGTATGCGTAATCAAACGAATTTACAAAACCTTGCCAAGACCACCGTGAATGAGGGCGGCGGTCAGTCTGAAGTCACCGCACGCAATGTAATAGCAGCCCAGACCATTAGCACCAGCGGCGGCATCCAAACCAGTGAGCTGTCGTCAGATATTGGCGCGGCAGGTCAGTTAGAAGGGCGACGAAATACTGAGTTTGTTGCGGCAAGTGAGGGCGAAGTAGCTTTAGCCACCAAGCGCATTGAGAGCGAGAGTCAAGTTGTGGGAAACCGTGATTTAGACCAAATACGCCAAGTGCTTGATGCTAACAAGGGAGCGGTATATTCGTTGTATCGTCGAGCCTTGAGGGCCGACCCTAGCATTGAAGGGAAGTTAACAGTTAAGCTGGTTATTGCGCCCGACGGCAGTTTGGCGGCAGTCACGCTTGTTGATTCTGAGCTGAATGCACCAGAGTTAGTAGAAAAGCTTATCACGCGAATAGGCCTGATAAATTTTGGTGCACAAAATGTGCAGCAAACGGAGTTGGAGTATGCCTTTAACTTTTTGCCTTTCTAAGACCACTTTCTCGATGAAGAGCCTGCTTAGCACAGGCTCGGTGAACTCAAAAATAGGCGTTTTTAGCCTCAATTATTTTATGTAAGTGTGTTGTTAAGTTTACACTTCATGTTATCCTTAAGTATGGAAATTTATAATTATTGGAAGGAGCCACGGGAAACACGAACATAGTTTACTAAGCATTTTATTTAGTGATGTATTTGTGTTTGTTACTCGCAAAATAACTAAAATAAAGGTTAATATGAAAATCTCAACTCTACTAAAAGCTGCGATGCTTGCATCAGTGTTTGCATCATCAACAAGCTATGCAGAATTAGTCACCACCACATTTGATAATGGCAGTTCACTCAGCGATTGGACGACAGACCGCTCTACACCCGCAGGGTTTGAAATTGTCAATAATGAACTTGTTATGTCTATTGATGGCAGTGAAGCTAGAGATCTCGATAACTTCCGCTCTACTCAAGGAATGAAACTTGACACCAATGGCGCAACATTTGTATCTATCGATATGTTTGTTGATGCATCATGGACAGGCGCAAAACGTTTCGGTGGTTTTTGGGGTGTTGCCACAAATGCAGACGGCGATATATCAGCCTACCCAATATTGGAGTTTCAAGGAGCAGGGACAAACTTTACAGATACCGGCATTGCCTTTTGGGACAATAATGGCTGGGTAGATGTGAGTACGCTATTTAACAACGATGCATTTAATACTTTTGCATTTCAGATTGCTTCTAACGGCATCGAGTATTTTTTAAATGGAACCTTAATTCATACCGATTCTGAATCGGGCTCTATCTCTTTTAGCGATATTATTTTAAACGCTAAAAACGTGGGGGATTCGTATTCTGTGCGATTTGACAATCTCGTTGTGGGGACGTCAGAAGTCCCGATGCCAGCAAGCATAGGATTACTGGCGCTAGGTATATTGGCTTTGTGTTTACGTAAGCGTTTGTGCTAAGCAATATCCATTTTGAATGCATCGTAGGCCTACGATGCATTCATTATCTTAAGGTCGAATACCAAGCTAGGGTTCGGCCTTTTTATTTGCAAATGATTTAATCACAAGTGGGAAATATGCTTTTAGAGCCGTTGGGCTATTGAGCGCATAGAGTTATTTTTATCCCGCAAACCTTAACTTCAGATTACCAATTCCCCTCTCGCTACCTGTAACGTTTATCTCGACTTGTGTAAAAGTTTCATGCATTTACTTACGGCAATTAAAGAGTTTTAATTTTTACATTATTATTCAATGGTTTATGAAACCTTTGAAGTAGGAGTGATATTTGCAGTCAAGCTATATTTGATGAAAAACAGTTAACAAACGTTTTATGTAACAAGCTCATTTAAACAAACAAGCAAATTAACTGGAGTAACTACAATGAATGGATATGCCATTAACACCGAAATAAAATGGAAATGGGGTGAGGGCGAAGCAAAGGGCAAAGTGCGTAGCCGCTTCACCAGTAAAGTCACCAAAAACATCAAAGGAAATGACGTCACCCGCGACGCCAGTGAAAAGGAGCCTGCTTATTTAATAGAGCAGGATGATGGTGACGAAGTTCTCAAGTCGCACAGCGAATTAGAAAAGGTTAACAGTTGATACTGGTCTAGCAGCTTACAGATTATTTTAGCAATCAAAATATATTAACCTTTTATGAATATTGGAAACTTTTTCCATGCCTTGCTAGCAATTGCTGTGCTTTTGTTAGTTGGCAATATTATAAAGAGAATTCTTTTTAGCGGGTTCATTATTCCCTCGTCTTTGATTGCTGGTTTTTTAGCGCTGGTGTTTGGGCCGCAGCTTCTTGGGCATTACTTTGTTTTAGAAGTGAACGGGCAAAACGTATGGCTAAATGAGAATACCACCGCAATATTCAAATCCCTTCCGGCCTACTTAATAGTCGTGGTATTTGCTGGGCTATTTCTAGGTAAAGAAATCCCAACTATTAAACAATCTTTAAATCAAAGTCTGCCTAATTTGGGCTTTGGCTATACCATTGCGATAGGCCAGTATGTGGTGGGCATGCTTACTGCTATATTTATACTGCAGGTATTTTTTGACACAGAAGCAGTTGCAGGCGCTTTAATAGCAGTAGGCTTTCAAGGCGGTCACGGCACAGTGGCCGGCTTGCAATCAACCTTTGCAGAAATTGGCTTTCAAGAAGGATTTGATTTAGGTCTAGGTGTGGCAACCATAGGGCTGGTGAGTGCTATTGTGTTAGGCACAATTATGTCGAATCACTCTAGCGCAAACAATGCTGAGCCTCAAATGAGTCAGGAAGATGATTTGCGGAAAGTAAAAGACCGCCCGTTTGGACTCCAATTTGCCATTTTAGGTGCAGTCATTGCGCTGGCATGGCTGCTGTTAAGTGCCTTAAAGGCTACTGAGCAATTTATGTTTGCCGATGCAAATGTGGCAATTGTTAAATACATGCCTCTTTTTCCAATTGCTATGCTAGTTGGGCTTTTAGTGCAGCTAACGCTAAATAAATTAAATGTTGGGCACTGGACAAGTCATTATCAAATCAACTTACTCACTAATTTATCGCTCGACATTTTAATTGTAGCAGCCCTCGGCTCACTCGACCTGTCGGTATTAGCTAAGAACTGGCAAAGTATATTATTGCTCGGCGGTGTAGGTGTAGCGTATAGCGCGAGCGTTTATTTTTTATTTGGCCCTTGGTTTTTCAAAAGCGATTGGAAAATAAGGGGAATTGGCGAATTAGGGCAGTCTATGGGGACAACGGCCGTAGGATTATTAATGCTTAAGCAAGCAACTGCTAAACCCAATAAGCATATTCGGCCTTTTAGTTACAAACAGCCTCTATATGAGCCTGTAGTAGGCGGAGGAATTGTAACCGCTTTAGCCATCCCCGCAATTGCGGCTTTTGGGCCTAAGGTGTTTACTGGCATCATGATTTTCGTTTTATGCGTCATTTTAACTGCTTTTTATTTTATTAGACAAAAGCTAGTAAAACCTTGAAAAGGATACAAACACTTTTAAGCTCAGCATTTTAAGTATATTGTCGGGCTGATAGCTTGTATTTAATCTGTTGTGTGCACACAGTTGAATGCAAACTAACATGCGATCTAAATAGGAAGTTATAATGGCAATAACACGCAGAAATTTTATGAAGGCAAGCGCGGCCGCAGCTGCAACGGTAGCTAGCACTAGCGCAATGGGCGCTACAAAAGACGCAAATAACGGACAACTCGTTCATAATGTATATTTTTGGCTCAAAAACCCCGGCTCAAAACCAGACCGGGATGCACTAATTGCAGGCCTTAAAACACTAAGAGAGATCCCAAGCGTAAAAGCACTGCATATTGGTTTACCCGCGAACACAGAAAAACGAGACGTGGTTGATAACAGCTTTAGCGTGTCCGAACTGATGTATTTTGATGACATTGAAGGACAGAATGCCTATCAGGTGCATCCTATTCACAATGAGTTTGTAGAAAAGTATGCGCATTTATGGGAAAAAGTGCGGGTTCACGATTCAATTGTTGTTTGAGTAATAGTTTGGTTTGAGTTGAACCTATTGCTGATTTTAAGTGACTGTGTGGTCATTATTCTAAGGCATGCTTTTCGGCGTAAAATGACGTGTTCCCGACATGAACTTACAACGAAGAAACGTCATTCCCAACTCGATTGGGAACCTCTCAAAGTTAACGCTATAGCAGGTTCAGAGTGTTTTTCACGAGGTTACCGTTTTCACGGTAATGACGTTTCTTCATAGCACTTCTTATGTCGCCTTTGGCCCTGAAACCCGTCCAAAAAATCCCCCAACGAGTTTAAAACTTGAAAAGCTCTTTAATTTAAAAAGACCTACCACTACAGTTTTAAACAAAGAGCTCAAAAGTCTGATTTCCTAAACCGCCCATCTTATATAAAACAGGTTATAATCTTCCTGCTTTTTCATTTGCTACCAATAGACGCACACCATGAACTTCCAATCTTTAAGTCTCCACTCTTCATTACTAAACCAGCTTTTTACGCTTGGCTATAATGCACCCACGCCAATACAAAGTGCGGCAATTCCGGCCATATTAGCGGGCAAAGATGTAATGGCGGGTGCGCAAACTGGCACCGGTAAAACAGCGGCATTTGCATTGCCTTTATTGCATCGATTGATACAACAAAAAAATGAACTTAGCGATGCTTCCCCCGAAAAAGTATCGGTATTGGTACTCACGCCTACTCGAGAACTTGCACAACAGGTTTATACCAACTTTGTAAAATATAGCGAGGGCACAAATGTAAAATCGGTTGTGGCATACGGTGGTGTCAGTATCAATCCACAAATTACTTTGCTCAAGCAAGCTTGTGATGTACTTATAGCCACGCCGGGACGCTTGCAAGAATTAATCAGTAAGCAACTGGTCGACTTAAGCGCAATTAATACGCTCGTGCTAGACGAAGCTGACCGAATGCTAGACATGGGTTTTATTGTTGATATTAAGCAAATACAAAAATCCCTTCCAAAAGCCAAACAAAGCTTACTCTTTTCGGCTACCTTGAGTGATGACATCATTTCACTGGGTAAGTCCTTTTTACATGAGCCTGAATTAATTGAGGTGGACCAAAGAAATGCGGCAGCGGGTAAAGTAGAGCAGCTCGTTTATCAAGTAGATAAGAGCCGAAAGAGTGCTTTATTGTCGTATTTAATTGGCTCAAAAAACTGGCAGCAAGTTCTCATTTTTACTCGCACCAAGCAAGGTGCAGACGAACTTGCCAAAGAAATGGAAAAAGACGGCATTAGCACGCAGTCAATTCATGGCGATAAATCACAAGGCGCCCGCGAGCGTATTTTGGATAACTTCAAAGCGGGCAAAGTGCGCGCATTAGTTGCTACTGATTTAGCGGCTCGCGGCATTGATATTAAGCAATTGCAGTATGTCGTAAACCATGAGCTTCCCTTTAACAGCGAGGATTATATTCATCGTATTGGCAGAACCGGCAGGGCGGGTTTGGCGGGGCTCGCGGTGTCTTTGGTTAGCGAGAGTGAAAATTACTTACTTAGCGATATCGAAAAGCTTTTAGGTGAGCCTTTTGTTCCGCAATGGTTAGCCGGTTTTGAGCCTAAAGCGGGCAGCGACGTAGACAATACTGAAAAGCGCGGACTGTCTAAAAAAGCGATGCGTGCGAGAACGCTTGCTGGAAAGAGCAGTAAAAGGCCGAGGGCTAAGCGACGCAGATAATTAGCGCGTGTAACTAATTTCAGAGACTGAGTAATTGACCGATTCGAGTAGTGCCAACAAAAGCCGTTTACACAAAAGCTATTTTCGAAATGGTGATAATCATCGCTCGGGCGCGGATGTTTCGTTTAAAGACATTGTTAAACTGTTTGGCTTTCGGGGTGTTGAAATTGGCAAGTGGGTTACCAAACAGGAGCAGCAGCTAGCCGCAAATTTGTTCTTTGATGCCCTTAGCGACTTAATGGATATTTTGCAGGTACCGCCAGAAGTTATATCGCTTAGAGGGACATTGGCATTAGCCTTTGGCACAGGCGGGCAAAAGCACGCATCTGCCCATTATAATAGCGCAAAACGTCAACTGGCGCTGGCAAAAAATGCTGGCGGTGGCGCCTTAGCTCACGAGTGGTTTCATGCTTTTGACCACTATATATCGAGTAAAGTGTTTGCAATAAACCGCCCAAATCAGTTTGCCACAGAGATTTGGCTTAACGACATACAAGACATCAGCCCTCACGTTTTGAACGAACAGATTGATACCTTATTTAAAGTGATATTTTTAAATGAGGACGGCTCAGGCCCGAGCCATTTAGTTGCGCGCAGCATTGAAGCCGATACTATAAGAAGTACCTTTTATTATGCGCGTCCTCAAGAAGTAGGGGCCAGAGCATTTGAGGCTGCGATTCAAAGCCATAGCATTAAAAATGCATTTTTAGTGCAAGGCACCAAGCAAAGCGACGAAGCAAAATTTGGGCTGTATCCGCAAGGCGATGTATTGCGAGATATTTCCACAAATGTACACCGCTATTTTTTAACGCTAGGCCAGGCCTTGTCGCGCCAGTAAGCCTTTAATTTTGAAGCACTGTCACCATACTTCATATCAGATAAGCAAACGCAAATAGTGAGCAGCTACGCTGTTTTATATCAAATAAGTAAACTATGAAATTATACTCTACCAAAGCACACAATCAGGCTAATTCAGATATAACAGGCGATAAGCCAGTATGGATATTTGGCTATGGCTCACTTATTCACAAAGTGGATTTTCCCTATCTCGATAGAAAAGAAGGCCATATTCACGGTTGGCAAAGACGTTTCTGGATGGCCAGTCAAGATCACCGCGGCACGCCCGAAAAACCCGGAAGAGTGCTTACTATCCATAAAGTGGAAAA
>CAYQMI010000009.1:0-18132 GCA_964418575.1 uncultured Glaciecola sp. | reverse complement strand
GCATAATGAAAACGATGCGCATATTTTTGATATTGAGGCACGGGTGATACGACTTCTCAATTATAGGGGGTGACATTGCTTTAAGTTTGAAGGGGTTTCTCCCCCTGCAGTCATCTTAGTAGTTAATTCCGTACTTTTGCACAGCTGACGTAATAAAGAGAGTGGCTTACTCTTAAGCTGTTACTTTGCATTAGCGTTTTTAAGATAAAAATGAAACTCGCTTTGCTAGGTAATATCTTTTAACTATTACAAGGAAAGTAAATGACTGAAATCATGCTAGACCAAACTAATGATATTAATGGAGGGGTAGTCCCTCTTTTCGTCGCTATTGCAGTTTATGGCGAGTTAGCTGTTTTTGCAGCCGCCTTTAGTGGCGCCGCAATGTACAATACGCTTAAGTAGGGAGGATAATTTTATGATGGAATTGAATAATCAACAAATAGAAGATACCTCTGGTGGCTTTGTGTTTTTAGCACCAATCGCTATGGCAATGTTTACGCCAACCACAATCACAGCTGGTGGAGTCGCTACAGCGTTAGGTATAGGTGCTGGGGTGGGTGCTATCGCGGGCGGAATGATGGCCGTTTTTGACTAACTGAATAGCGGACGCTTTGCGTCCGCATTAGGAAATTTATGAAACTTTCTTTAATTGTAAGCGTAACGCTGTTTTCTATCCTTCTACTCTTAGGTGGTGCATATATGTTGGCAATGGGAAATGTACCTCAAAGGCCTGATTTAATAGTGGCGCCTCGAACTGTTTTGTTAATCACAATGGCGGTTGCTGCAGTTTGTTTATTCGGGGTTTATAAAAATGAAGTGTGGGCACTTTATGCATTTCTATTGCTTCCGACCTTCATGACAACTTTGTTTTTGATAGAGCGGTACCGCGCGGAACAAACATTGCGCGCTGCTGATGGTTTGGTGCTATCGGGTTTCGTCTTGGTGCTTGTTTTGGTAGTTAGAGTGTTGCTGATATCTAAATCTAAAAAACTGTATTAAACACAGTGAGCAAGGCTTAGAGAGTTTGAGGTAGCTGGCACAGCAATGCATAAGGCCCTACAACAAATTCGAAAGAGCTGAATTATCTGCATCAAAACAACCGTATTCTAAGTTATACCTTGCTGGTGCTTGAAACAGGCTAGTATTTCTCCACAACTTACCATGTTTACGGAGAAGTCAATTGTCTTCCATGCTCCAACCTGTTGAAGGAAAATTTAGATTAGTCACTCGCAGCGATTTTGATGGCTTAGTTTGCGCAGTATTATTAAAAGAAGTCGGGCTAATCGACGACATAAAATTTGTTCATCCCAAAGACATGCAAGACGGCACTATTGAGATAAGCCCTAACGACATTACCACTAACCTCCCTTATGTGCCGGGCTGTCATATCGCATTTGATCACCATGCTAGTGAGATTACTCGTCGCGGCGACAATGCCAAATCTAACCATGTGATTGACCCCAATGCCCCTTCGGCGGCTCGAGTGGTATACGATTATTACGGGGGCAAAGATATATTCCCTGCAGCGTGGGATGATATGATGGGCGCGGTAGATAAGGCCGATGCAGCGCAGTTTTCTAAAGACGAAATCCTTAATCCTGAAGGATGGGTTTTGCTTAACTATTTGATGGATAGCCGAACAGGTTTAGGGCGTTTTAGAGAATTTAGAATTTCTAACTATCAGCTGATGATGGCTTTGATTGATTATTGTCGCAACCACACTATCGAAGAAATCATCGCCTTGCCTGATGTTCAGGAGCGTGTAGAAATGTATTTTGAGCACGCTGAAAAATTCAAGCAGCAGCTACTAGATTGCTCCGTGGTGCACGGCAATTTAGTGGTCTTAAATTTACAAGGCGAAGAAATTATATATGCAGGTAATCGCTTTATGATTTATGCCTTGTTTGAGCAATGCAATATCTCAATTCACCAAATGTGGGGTTTTCAGAAGCAAAACACTGTATTCGCAATTGGTAAATCCATCTTAGATAGAAGCTCAAAAACAAATGTAGGCGAGCTTTGCTTGCGCTTTGGCGGTGGCGGGCATCACGCTGCAGGGACTTGTCAGGTTGATAACGACAAAGCACCGAGTGTAAAAGCTACGCTCATAGATTGCATTACCGCCGATGGCTAGTTACTTGTATTCTAGCTGAGTCTAGTATTTAAGAAATGGTATTGATGTAGGGCGCTCCGCTTTTTGCTTTGCGCCCTTTTTATGCGCTTTGTTTTTGTTGTATGATTAATGAAAATTGAGTGGATGTGCGATTTAAACTTGTTAGCAAACGCTGTCATTAATAACCGAAATTCTTCAGATGTGAATACAACATCAGCCATGTGCAAGCTTTTCATTTTGCTTTTGGCGGGGTTTGTACTCATGGCTTGCGCGAGCCCAGCCAACAATCAACAGATAGTAAATTATGCACAAAGTGATAAAGACTATTTGGCCTTAAAGCAAACCATCATTAATAAGCTCGCCGACGCCAGTACCTTCGACCGCATACTTAGCACCTACTCGCTTACCTCATTTTATGACCCGAGCAGCGACCGAGAGCAATCTGCCATGCTGCTTACTGAAAGTTACCAAGAGCAAGGTAACTACGCTGCCTGTTTAGAAGTAGCTATGTCTTTGCTCGATACCAACTACACTTCCTTGACAGGACACTTTGCGGCATCGAATTGCGCGCGTTTAAATGGCGATGAGCGAGCTGCACAATATCACACCTGGGTGCTAGACAATTTAATAGAGGCAATATGGCGCACGGGCGATGGTCAGAGCCCTGAAAGTGCTTTTATGATCAATTCCAGTATTGATTTATACGCCTTTATTCAGCTGCATCAGCTAGTAGCAGTTGGTCAAGATTTGGTGTATTTACGCAATGTGCCAATACAAAAAATTTCCATTCAAACCCCTGAAAATAATCGCATGTCGACGTGGTATTTTAACGTTACTCCGCAGTTTCGACGTGGTCTTATCGACAATATTGAATCGTCTTAATCTTAGCTTTTAACCTCGATCTTAGGTTTAGCGTTGATATTACTTGCTATTATTTTATAGCACGGCGCAGTAAGCTATTGGAATAACAATAAATACATAAGGACCTACCATGAGAATCAGCTACATCGCTTTAGCCACAGCCTTTTCACTAGGCGCGTGCAGCCCAGCACCTGAACAAGAATCAAGCCTAGCAAACACAAACTCAAATGTTGAAGCGCAAATGCCGGCAACACAAAGTGAAATTCAGGCTGAAACCGCTCGCTTGAACGAGTGGTTTGAGCAAAAGTACGAAGAGCAGCTCATGTTAAGCCCGATTCAGCTTACCTTTTTAGGCCGAGATGAGCGCCAAGGCGAAATAGATGATTTTTCTGAAAAGTCTGTAGACGATGCCCTAGCACGTTCACGTAAAAACGCCAAAGAGTTAGAGCAAAATTTTGATTACGACAAACTTACCGACGACGCCAAGGTTTCGTACGATGTGTGGATGTATCAAGCGGAGCAAGCTGAAGCGGCAGACAAGTTTCGTTTTAATACTTATGTATTTGACCAAATGCAGGCGGTACATAGTTTCTTCCCGCAGCTGCTAATTGCCTTTCATCGAGTAGATGATGCCGAGGACATGCAAAACTACCTCAGCAGAATTAACGAAACTGGTCGCGCGCTTGACCAGTTGATTGGCTTGTCGAAAAAAGTGGCTGAGCAGGGTGTACGTCCTCCTTACTTTGCCTTTGAGTCGGTAATCTCCGAGTCACAAAAAATTATCAGCGGCGCGCCTTTTGATGACAGTGGCACCGACAGTGCAGTTTGGGCCGACGCAAAATCGAAACTGGCTGGTTTGGTAGCAAAAGACAAAATGTCTCAACAAGAGGCGGATGCTTTGCAAGGTGAGATTAAAACTGCCCTGATAGAAGTATTCAAACCTGCCTACCAAGACTTAATCGCTTGGCAGGAGCAAGATAAGGTTAATGCAGGAGAGAGCGCAACAGGCGCATCTACATTGCCCGACGGGATCGCGTTTTATAATGAGCGACTTGCCAATCAAACCACTACCTCGCTTACCGCGGATGAAATTCATAGAATTGGCCTAGAAGAGGTAGGCAGACTGCGCTTGGAAATGGAAGTAGTAAAAGACGAGTTTGGTTTTGAGGGAAGCTTGGGCGAGTTCTTTGTATTTTTGCGTGACACCAAAGATGATGAGCGCCTATATTACCCGAACACAGATGAAGGCCGACAAGGTTACATTGATGACGCAACCGCCGCTATCGATAAAATAAAGGCGGTATTGCCAGAATACTTTGGCATTTTGCCCAAAGCCGACATGATAGTTAAGCGTGTGGAATCCTTTAGAGAACAAGATGGCGCAGCTCAGCATTACTTCCCGTCAACGCCAGACGGCTCGCGCCCGGGTGTTTATTATGCACACCTTTCAGATATGACATCGATGCCTAAGCGCGAATTGGAGGTCATCGCTTATCACGAAGGTTTACCTGGCCATCATATGCAAATAGCAATTCAAAGCGAACTGACAAGCGTCCCCACATTTAGAACACAATCGAACTTCATCGCTTACAGCGAAGGCTGGGGCTTATATTCTGAATGGCTGGCAAAAGAAATGCCGGGCACTTATCAAGACTCGCTTTCAGAGTTTGGCCGCCTAGGCTCAGAAATGTGGCGCGCCATTCGTCTTGTTGTTGATACTGGTTTACATTCAAAAGGGTGGAGTGAACAACAAGCAATTGAATACTTCAGCGCTAACTCTGCAATAACTGAAAAGCAGGCACAAAGCGAAGTGCGTCGATACCTTGTGTTGCCAGGGCAAGCCACCAGCTACAAAATCGGCATGATAAAAATCCAAGAGCTGCGCGCAAAAGCCGAAAGTATTTTAGGTGATAAGTTCGACATTAAAGGCTTTCATGACGTGGTATTAGGAGGAGGCGCTATGCCGCTAGCCATTCTTGAAAGGCGTGTTGATGCTTGGATAGCTAGCCAGCAGGCCTAGAGTGATACGTATAAAAAACTGTCATTGCCTAGCGTTTTCGTGCAGGTTTATATTGCGTGGAGCAATATCCTCGGCTCACATCAGGGCTGCGTAATTTAATGTGTTTGGTTTTACGGCCAGATACCCGCTCACGCCAGTTGTTAAAAGTTTTCCTTTTAATACTGGCGCGCATGAGTTCAATTACCTGTGGCTCACTTAGGCCGTAAAGACGCTCAATAGCCTCAAAAGGCGTGCGGTCTTCCCACGCCATTTCAATAATACGGGATTTGTCAGTTTCTGATAGCGCGGTGTTGTTTGTCATGCACCCTCATTAAAATATGTAAAACTAGATTGATATAAACTGTTTACGACGATAAGAATATTCAGATTAGTCGTTAAGTAATTTAGCCTCTGTGTTTAAGTAGACGCGAACTCAGGTGACCCAGATGGTAATTACTTTACCAATGAGGCTTTCGTTTTTACGATAATAAACAGCAAAAACAAACCCTATTTGTAGGCGCAAAACGCATAGACATATCCTCTAGCTTAGAGTCAGGAATAGGCTCCTCTTTTTTCTATGAGCTATCATTTGGTTGGCTCTGAAACAAACCTTTGAGCGCTTGTATTTAAAACTGGTATATAAAGCCTATGCGGGCTTCTACATCGTCTTGCACAAAGCCTACGGCGTCTTGGTATTCTTTTGCTAAAGCATTTTCAACATTTAAAGTTAGACGAATGTCTTGGTTAAAGGCGTAGTTAGCGCTTACTCCAATTGTAGTGTATCCGCCCAAGTCAACATAGCCCGTTGCAATAGAGCTGTCTAAAAAGTCATCTCTAAAATCAACAAATATAGTTGTGGTAAGTGCCTTGTAATCGATGTCTAGCTGCAGATTACCGCTTACATTTGGGCGCTTGCGCAAAGTTACACCCTCTTCTGCGTCGATGTCTAAATAACGCAGGTTTGCGCTTAAACGAAGGAATCTATTGAGCGTTGTTTGTACATCAAACTCTAGTCCTGAGGTGTCGACTTTATTGCGGTTTACATTGGTAAATAGCTCGGCGTCAAAATCGACCAAATCTTCAAACTGATTAGCAAAATACACAATAGAGTAGCTAAAGTCGTCGCTTACACTGCTTTTAAAACCCACTTCAAAATTGTCGCTGCGTTCAGGTTGTAATTCGCTATTACCCACCAATGGGTGCGCGAGAGCAAAAAAGCTCGGTAATTTATAGCCTTGGTTGAATACGGCAAATACTTCGGTAGCGTCGTTGATGGTATAAGCAGAGCCTAATCTAAAAGAAGTTTCGCTATCGAAATCGTCAGGCGAGTCGAATCTTACACTGCCTTCGAAGGTTAAGTTGCCCAGCGTATGCTGCGCTTCAACAAATGCAGATTGCGTGTCTTGTGAAAAGTCATAGTCTACAGGCAGTGGAAAACCAAAATCTAAAAAGCCGCGGTTTTTGCCGTCTTGCTGGCGCAGGTTTGCACCGGCAACTAATAATGTGTTTTCTTGTACGAGCCAGTCGAGGTATATATCGAGCTCTGCACGCTCGTATTCAGAGCGTATGTCACTTGCTGGTATACCGTCAAACACGCCTTCGGCTATACCGGGGTTATCAATATTTTCTTCGCGTTTTAGCCACGAAACATTGCCGTGTAGTTCAAACGCTTTACCAAGCGCCCAATTGCCTGATGCACTGACTAACCATTGTTCACTGTCGCGCACTTCTGCTTCAAAAGGATTGGCAAACAACTCACCGCCTGAATCTTCAGCAAAACCTTTTACATCAGTTTGATTGTAGGTCGCAAGGGCATTATAGCTGGCAGTTTGCTGCTCGAGTGAGAGTTTGACTAAGCCCTGATGACTGTTGAGTTCTTCGATTGACGAAACGCGTTTGTTTTGTGTTGATACAGAGCCTAATAAACTTAGCTCGTTTGCAAAGGTGGTAGAGCCGGTAAAACTGGCATTGAGCTGTTCGTCGGTTCCCGCTTCAAGGGTTATGGTTGGAGTGGCATCTTGGCGGGTAATGATGTTAATGACCCCACTTATAGCCTCGCCGCCATAAATAGTATTAATGCCACCGCGATACACTTCAACGCGCTCAATGGCAGCAGGATTGACTTGGTTAAAATCAAAACCGCCGCCGCGGCTGTTAGTTGAATCATTTACGGCAACGCCGTCTATCATCACCAGCGTAAAATTAAACTCACCGCCGCGCACCGATACATATGAAAAACCGCCTGCAGAGCCGTTTTCAGCCACATCTAAATGCGGAACACGGCGCAACAGGTCGATAGTAGATGCTGGGTTAATTTGTTCAATTTCGCTACGAGTAATCACAGAAAGTGCACCAACCGGTTCGTCTGACAAGCGCGTACCGGTAACGCTAATTAGTTCTACATCGTTTGAGTGTGTTTGCGCCATAGCCATAAAAGAGGGCGCGATGAATGAGGAGGCGACGAGTGTCGCAATGGCTGAAAACTTCAAAATCATTGAATATCCTTTGGAAATAAAAGCATGTGATTTATATCAGAAAATGTAATGCACAGCATATGATATAAGGAACTTAACAAGCCTTGTTCAGGTATTCAGTTACGATTTTTTATTTTGATAAAGTAAAATTTATAGGCCTGGTTCAAAGCGCTTTTCATTAATCAACTTGAGCAATTCGCTAGCGGCTAAAGCGTCTGACATCGCGCGGTGATGGCGCTGCATACTAATATCGAAGTGCTTAGTTAAATTGGCAAGCGAATATGATGGTAAGCCTTTGTAATAACGACGCATTTGCTGCACAGTGCACAGTTTTGGTCGTCGCCAAAAGCGTTCTAAGCGGGCAAACTCTTCTTTTATAAAACCGTAGTCAAAATTCACGTTGTGCGCCACAAATATACAGTCTTCAGTAAAGGCTTCTACTTCATCAGCCACTTCTGCAAAAAGCGGAGCGTTTTGTACCATTGCGTCACTAATGCCGGTGAGCGCGCTTATGTTAGCCGGTATGCGCCGCTGGGGATTGAGCAGGCTTTGCCAGCTGTCTACAATTTCCCCAGCCACCATTTTGACCATGCCAATCTCTGTGATCTTGTGATTACCCGCTCGTCCGCCGGTAGTTTCAATATCTACCACCACGTAGGGCTGATTGGGGTCGATGATAAAATCGACGGTGGTAATGCGCACATCAAAACCAAAGTCGCGCAGCGATTTAATGCAGCTTAATTGGTTGCGTCTTAACGCATCACCCTCACCCTTTACTTCTTCAAAACGGAGTTTGTCATCGGCAAGTATCATGATGTCAGGAAAACCGTCGTTACAACTCTGCCAGTCTTGGCTCATGCGCAATAGCTGGGCTTTTAGTCCATCTAATGGGGAATACTCAATTAAAATAGATAAAAGCTCGAGTAGGTCGCTGCGCCAGTTAAATATGCCTTGACCCTTTGCATAATGTAGGGCGGCATTTTTATTCACCAGTGAACGTAATTGTTCAGATGTTTCTATATCGTCGAGCTTTTGGGTAATTGGTTTTTCAGCAGCTTGGTAAAAATTATTTTGCTTTAGGCAGTTTGGCAAATAATCAAATTGCGTTGCTAGGCCTAAACCTGGGATCTCAAACAGCTCTTGCCAAAATACTAAGCCAAAAAAGCTGCGCCAAAGGGCGTTTTCAGTTTTAAAGGCCTGATGGCCAAGTTGTTTATAATGCGCGACCACACCACGCTCAACGCCGCCTTTATAAACTTCATCTAAGGATAAATGCTGATTACCCTCGCGCAACATATCGGTGAGCACACTGGTGCGCTTTTGTTGATACTTGCGGGCTAAAAAGTCTTCGGCAAAGTTAAGTAATCGGTCGCTGAGTGGATTATCAATTATATGCTCTAAACGCGCTTTAACCGGGTCTTGATGCCCTGCTTTATATGCCTCTCGGCACCACTTTTCTTGTGCTTGTTCAGTATCGGTATTTGCTAAAAGCTCAAGCGCTCTTTCAGAGTCGAATGCAAGCAAGGCCTTAGCCAGTTCAAATACTACCGCTTGCTGCTTTTCTTGTGCAGCAAGGCCAACGCCGGTGGGGATTTGCGTAATTAGCGCTTCAATATCGTGCTGCGAATCGAGCGCATGGCGATGCACTTTAGATAAGTACTTCGACAGCAAAAAGCTACTCATTGCCGCCTCTTTGCAATCAAAGCGCGATTGCATTTGCGCACGCTCCTCGCGTGTATTCATAATGCCTAAATCGCGCAGCGAAAATTGATTTAAGCGTGATTTGGTGGTGCCAAAATACAAAAACAAAAAGTAGTCGATGTAAGGGTCTACCTTTCTTACCACATAATTTTGTAGAGCATCGCATTGCATAAAGTTTTGTACAGGTAAATCCAAGCAAGCCTTTAGCAAGTCCGCCTTTGCCGCGCTCTTTTTAACGAGTTTATGACTTAGTTGCCCCTCATCCTGAGCACAATATTGGTATACCTCAAATAACTCATCTTTAGTAAGGCAAGCTAGCCAGTCTTCAATGTCATCAATGCCAGGGTGGGCTAGCCAGCCTAAATCGATTAGCTGCGCAATGAGTTCATTTATATTAGGCAGTTCAGCAAAGCGTAAAGAGGCAATTTTAACGGCAAAATATTTACGGTTGATGCAGCGTACCAAAGCGCACTGCTGGTCTTTAGTAGCACCATGAAAGGCCTTTAAAAACGCATGATGCTCAGTATGCAACAAATCAGCACAAGGCCCCTCTACAAACTGCAGAAACTCGTGGAAGTGGGTGAGGTAGTAGTAGGTTGGGAGTTGTCGCATGCGAAGAGTATGTTATTCCGCTCTAATTAACTGTCTGACGAGTGTAAAAAATTACTGGTTAAAAATACAGTGTTAAATGCAAAAAAGGGGTCAGTGTTACTTAATTAAAAAATAACCTCAGGTACACATAAGTTTGTATTTTTCACAATGCTCTACATCAGAGAGTCAATCGTTTACAGCTACAATAATTAAGAGAAGACGCACAAAGCTGTGTGCTTAGATGATCTAAGAAGCATATCGTTTAGGCTGGTATTGAACGAAAGCGCTTAATATTTAATTATTTTTGTTTCGCAGTGTAGTAAAACACTGTGGGACAAAAGTAACACTGACCCCCTTTTAAACGTTACACACTTTTAATCAAAAGATTCAATCAAATGATTTAATCTTTTGATTGAATCCTCTATACTATTCGTCAATAAAGTTATATTCACGGATGGTTTTTATGCTCAATTCTCAATATTCGTATTATTTTCATGCGCTTATAATTACAGCCTGCGTTTTGCTAAGCGCCTGTAGCGAGCCTAAACAATATGAGGCGGTGACAAAAACCGTGATGGCGGTTGCGCCTTCTCCTGCTAATGAGCTAGAAAAACGTACGCTCTCTGGTGTATTACATCCTGTTGATGAAAGCGTTTTGAGCTTTGAAATCCCCGGCGTTGTGCAAACGGTGAATGTGAACTTAGGTGACCGTTTTAGTAAAGGTGAGGTTTTGGCAACAATAGACCGTAAACTGTTTGAGCTGGCTGTGCGCCAGCGCGAGGGGCAGCTGTCTGAGGCTAAATCGAGACTTACCGAAGCTAAAATTGACTATGAGCGTAAAGCGCTTCTTGAAAAAACCAAAGCCATCCCGCAAGCCGATGTGGATGTGGCAAAAGCGCGCTATCAATCATTGCTCGACCAAGTTGAAGTCGCCCAAACCCAAGTAGCCATTGCGCTAGAGGATTTAGCCGATACCAGCCTCGTGGCGCCTTACGATGGCAGCATTGCTGTTCGCCATGTTGAGCCCTCTCAGCAAGTATCTCCCTCTTCACCTATTTTCACCATTCAAGGCTCAGATGCGCTAGAAGTATCGGTATTGGTGCCAGAATCATTAATATCGCAAATTAAAACGGGCGATAAGGTGGAGGTGAATGTGATCATCAACCGTCAGCGCCAAAGCATTGGTGGTTATGTATCTGAGCGGGGCAATCAAGCGCGCCGTGCTAATGCGTTTCCGGTTACGGTGGCGCTCAATACCGAGCAAAGCATGGAGGCAAAGCAAAACGGCTCTTTGCAATCAGGTATGTCTGCTGAGGTCACGTTTACTCGTATTGCACGCAAAGTTCCGGGTGATAGCTTACGCGCACCATTGTCGGCAGTGGCGGCCGATAGTCAAAACCAACATTTTGTGATGGCACTCATTCCACAGTCAAAAGCAGCGCCTGAGTCACAAGCAGCCTCTTTGAACAGTCATTTCACACTCAAAAAAGTCTCGGTAGACGTGCATGAATTTAGCTCCGACTATGCCGTATTTACCCCTTCCGAACCCCTCTCAAATATTGTAAGAACGGGTGTTGATTTTGTGCGCGAGGGTCAAGTTGTGTCGGTTGCTGGTGATTATCCGCTAGCGATAAACCAATAGGGCTGTACCAATGAATATTTCAGCTTTAAGCCTGTCGTATAATCGCCTACTAATGGCAGTAGTGGTGTCGTTAATGCTGTTTGGGTTTTACAGCTATTTTAATTTGCCCGCCCAAGAAGACCCAAAAGTTACTGTTCGAGAAGCCGTGGTGAGCACCAGTTTAGAGGGTTTTCCAGCAGACCGCGTTGAACTACTCATTACTAAAACCCTTGAAGAGGCTATTCAAAACCTACCCGAAGTAAAAGAAATTCGCTCGATTTCACTGGTGGGGCAATCCATCATTCATGTTCAAATAGAAGATCAGTACAACGAGCTTGACCAAATTTGGGATGACATGCGCCAAGAAATTGATTTGGTGGTAAATGAGCTGCCAGAGGGCACAAGCATGCCGCGCGTGAACGACAGCTTTGGCGATGTTGCAGTAATTACCGTTGCCTTAATGGCCGACGACGCCATTAGCTGGGGTGAGCGATTTGATGTGGCTCAGCACATTCGCGACTTCATGTTTGCGGTAGAGGGCACAAAACGGGTTGACCTATTGGGCATACAGCCCGAGCAAGTCGTGATAGAAATGGCCAATTATAAATTAGCACAATTAGGCGTGGCGCCTACGCTGATTATTGATGCCCTGCAGCAGCAAAACATCATTCGCCCCGGCGGCACAATTGACGCAAATGGTACCAATCTTACTTTGCAGCCAACAGGCAACTATGAATCCATTGAAGATATTGCCAATACCTTAATTGCCGTGCCCGGACTTGAGCAATCTATTCAGCTTAAAGATATTGCCGATATCTCAAGGCGCGCCATCGACCCACCTGTGCGCACCGCCTATTACAAAGGCCAACCTGCCATTATTTTTGCCATTGCCAAAGATGAGCAAAGCGATGTGCTCAGTTTTACCCCTAAAATAGAAAGCTTAGTAACACAAATGCAAGCCTCCATTCCCGCCGGTTTTGAACTTCGCACAGTGACAAGGCAGGCTGATGTGGTAGAGCGCGCGGTGCAGGGCGTGAGCATGAACGTGGTGCAAACCTTGAGTATTGTGTCTGCGGTAGTCATTCTATTCTTGGGTTTAAGAACGGGGCTAGTGGTGGGATCAATCGTACCTACCGTTATTCTCGTGACCATTTCTGTTATGGCATTTTCGGGCATGGCGCTGGAGCGTATGTCTTTAGCTACTTTAATTATTGCGCTAGGGGTGCTGGTTGATAATGGCATTGTGGTGGCCGAAGATTTCAAGCGCCGCTTAGAAGAGGGCGAGTCGCGTTTCGATGCGGTCATTCAATGCGGTAAAACCCTCGCTATTCCGCTTTTAACCTCATCGCTGACAACAATTTTGGTGTTTTTGCCGCTTATGTTGGCCGAGAGCGCCTCCGGTGAATACACGCGTTCGGTGTCGCTAGTAATATTGATTTCACTTTTGCTGTCGTGGTTTTTATCGCTTTCGGTTACGCCCCTACTTTGCTATTACTTTGTAAAAATTAAAACGCCTGAGCAGCAGGGTACAGTGAGGAAACGCATCAATGCTTTATTCGACAAGCTAAACCCTAGTTATGAGTTTGCCCTGAAGTTTGTGCTTAAACACCGCGCACTGTTTTTAGTGGCAATGGGCGCTTTATTTTTACTGGGCGGCTTTGCCATGACCAAAGTACCGGTAAAGTTTTTTCCAAGCTCCGACCGCTCGCAAGTATTGGTTTATATGGATTTACCCGCAGGTAGCTCCATGCGTGAGACCGACGAAATCATGCAGCAAGTGATGGCAGATTTAGACGATAAATCACGCTTTGAACATATTCAGCAGCATGTTAGCTATGGCGGTTTTGGTGGCCCGAGGTTTGTGTTGTCATTAACTCCCATCGATACCGAACCCCACAAAGCCTTTTTTATGATAGACGTGGGTGACAGGCGCAATACCGAGCCGACGATTGAGGCGCTACGCGAGATGTTTGCTAAGGATTATCCGAGTGTGGCAGCGCGAGTAACAAAAATGTTTTTAGGCCCTTCGGATTCGAGCAAAATTGATGTGCAGATAAAAGGCCCCGACGCGACTTTCATTTTTGAAAAGGCGCTCGAGATTGAGGCGATTTTACGCAAGCTTGAAGGCACATACGATATTCGCAATGACTGGGAAAACCGTGTTACCGAAATTAAAATTAATGTGAATCAACAGCAGGCGCGCCGAGCTGGCGTGAGCTCGCAAGATATTGCGCAGTCATTACAAAGCTATTTTAGTGGTTTGGTGGTAACAGAATATCGTGAAGGAGATGACATTTTACCCGTCATGATCCGCGCGCCCTCTTCTGAGCGCTTTGATTTAAATCGTTTGGAGAGTGTTACGGTGTTCTCATCTGGGCTAGAGCAAAATATACCGCTTATGCAGGTAGCCACCCTTGAATACGAAACCGGCTTTGCCCGCATTGCGCGCGAAAATATGTTTAGAACCGTCACCATCGAAGCAAAAAATGCCCTGATGAATGCCGAAGATATGGTGCCTTTAATGGAAGGGCCGCTTAATGAATTGAGAGCGAGCTTGCCATTTGGCTATACCATTGAGTACGACGGCGTTATTGAGGATTCTAAAAACTCGCAAGAATCGCTAAATAAAAACCTGCCCATGTGTATCGCGATTATTTTGCTGTTGTTAATTGCGCAATTTAAATCGTTTAGGCGCACCATTATTATTGTGACGACTATCCCTTTAATCATTATTGGTGCCGCCCTTGGCTTACATGTGCTGCAGGGGGATTTTGGATTTATGGTAATACTTGGCTTATATGCACTGGCGGGTATTATTATTAACAATGCCATTGTGTTAATCGACAGAATTGATATTGAAATCAATGAACTAGACGACCCGCACGCGGCTAACGCAAAATACGAGGCCATGGTCAGTGCTTGTGTAAGACGTCTGCGCCCGATTATTATGTCGACTAGCACTACAATACTGGGCCTACTACCGTTGATTATTGGTCAAGATGCACTGTTTTACGCGATGTCGGGTGCTATTGCATTTGGCTTGGCAATTGGTACGGTGTTAACGCTAGGCGTTGTGCCCGTCCTCTTTGCACTGTTTTTCGGGATAAAAAATGAGCCCGATAGCTCTGGTAATTCAAGCAATAACAATATAAATACTAAGAATGCAGGTGATAACAACATGAGCAACAAACAGGTAACGCAATGATCGCTACTCGAGAAATTAGCGACGATATTCGCAACAGCCCCACCGCCGTCGCTTTAATTGAAGCTGGCATTGATCAATTTGGCCTATACGGACAAAAAGCCACTACGCGAAATGTAGCGGAACATGCTAATGCAAACATTGCCGCAATACCCTACTATTTCCGCAGTAAAAATGGACTTTATAGCGCGTGCATGCATTACATTGTGGATGAGATTTGGGTAGAGCTTGGTAAACAAATAAGCGACCCTGAGCTTATCAACAAACAGCTTAGCAAAGAGCAAGCGAGGCAAATTTATTTAGAGATGATGGATGCCTTTTGTTTGTTCTTTTTACAAGATGCTAATACCTTGCGCTGGTCTCGATTTGTGATGCGCGAGCATGCGAGCCCTTCTGAAGCTTACGAGATTTTTTATCAGCGCTACTATCAGCACGCCCAGCGCATCAAAGCTAAATTATTGTCGGTGTGTTTTGGCGTAAGCGAACAAGCAGACCATATTAAAGTGTTAGGGCATGCTCTGTTTGGTCAGGTATTGGGCTTTTTAATTGCGCGAGAATCCTTTTTACGAGGCTTAGGCGTGAAGGACTTATCAGAGGAGGCGATTTCGCTGATTCGCAAAGTTGTGCGCCAGAACCTTATTGCGGTGTTAGGGCAGAGCCTTGACTACTGAAACAAATAAACCCAGCGGTTTTTTTGGCAAACTCGCCGATACTATCGGCGACAAGCTTGCCGCGTTTTTATCCAAACCTCGACCTGACTACCGAACGTTTAGCACCTTAACCACAGCGCAGTTACAAGCAAACCTAAAACCCGGTGATTTGATTCTGGTAGAAGGTAATAGCCGAATCAGTACTGCGATTAAATATCTTACCCAATCTACGTGGTCGCATGTGTGCATGTACATAGGTGAGCATGAAAGCTTGCAGCCAATTTTAGAGGCAGACTTAATTGAGGGCGTGATCACTGTTCCACTTAATAAGTACGATGGCTTTAATTTGCGAATTTGTCGCCCTATAAACCTCACTGAAGAGGACACCAAGCATCTGCTCGATTTTGCGATTGCGCGGATGGGTCATCAGTACGACAATAAAAATATTTTCGATTTAATGCGCTATTTACTGCCTACGCCTCCAGTGCCTCAGCGCTTTCGCCGTGGTTTGCTTGAGTTTGGCAGTGGCGACCCTACCAAAGCGATTTGCTCGACTTTGGTGGCTCAGGCTTTTCAGTCTATTCGCTATCCTATTTTACCTTTGGCTTTAAACGACGACGCAGTAGCAGAAAGCGATAGTCCTAGCGAAAAGCCAACAGGTGATTACTCTCAAAAGCCTAAGCCCCAAAACAAGTGGTCAAAGAAACGCAAACTGAGCCTTATCAAACGTCACTACAGCCATTTCACACCTCGAGATTTTGATTTGTCTCCCTATTTTGAAATTGTAAAACCAACAGTTGTTGGTGATTTTGACTACAAAGCCATACATTGGACAGATAAAGAAACTTAAGGAAAGTATTGTGGCTCATTCATCTCGCTTAAGGGCATTTTTTGTAAATAAAACTGTGTTAATCACGGGTGCCGGCTCTGGCATTGGTAAAGGACTTGCTCAAGTGTTTGCCGAGCTTGGGTGTAAACTGGCTATATGCGATATTGATCAAGCAGCGCTTAAATCGCTCGAGCAAGAGCTCGTGGCGTCAAACCCAGAGCTTGTTATGTATAGTAGCGTGCTAGATGTGTCAAAGCCCGAAAATTGGGATATATTTTTAGCGGATGCCGAGTCAAAGTGTGAGTACATCGATGTTGTGATCAACAACGCAGGCATTGAGGGTAGCTGTAAGCCGGTTTGGGCAAGCAGCGATGAAACCTTGAAGCGCGTAATGGATGTGAATTTTTATGGCATGGTGCACGGCAGCAAGGCCTCGCTGCCTTATTTGGTCAAGCGCCCTTGGGCGGCACTTCTTAATGTTTCAAGCATATTTGGTTTGCTGGGAGTACCAAACACCGCAGACTATTGCGCCAGCAAATTCGCTATTCGAGGTTTTACCGAGTCTCTGCGCGCAGAACTGCTAATGATACATCCTCATGTGCAGGTGCATTTAATACATCCTGGCGGAGTGAATACCAACATCACGCGTATTGAGCAGAGCCAGAAGTTCAAGGAGCGCTTTTTAACCACGGCACCAAGAGATATTGCGATGCATATTGCGCTGTCGATTATGCAAAATAAGCCTCGCATTGTGTATGGGAATCAAGCCAATAAAACACACTTTGCTACGCGCCTTCTCTCCCTTAATTGGCTCAACAAATTGAGCGGAAATGAGATCAAAGGCTTGGGAATGGAAGAGGATTACACGGCTGACCATGAAGGCTTTCATACAAAAAAATCGTAACGCAGTGTCAGACTTTTTTACACATCGGCGTCGTCTCATCTAGTTTTTACTATTTTATGGCTAACAAACAAAGAGTTAGCGTATTGGCATGCTAAGTGCTAAACTGTCGTCAAAATGCGACAGGTTTTCTGCTGTAGATTTATTTTGGAGTTAAATTTTGAAAATTTTATCTTTTTGCATCATTTTATTTACCGCTGTTTTTGCCTCAAATGCGCAAGCATATTTGTTAGTAAATGGCAGTTTTGAAGATAACAACGTTAACAGCGGCAGATGGAGCTGGTTTGACTCTTCTGCGGTAAACGGTTGGGAAGGAAGCAATATTGAGATTTGGAACAACCTTAACGGCGTGAGTGCAACTCACGGGTCTCAATTCATTGAGTTAAATTCTCATGCTAACAACTCAAATTCACCGTTTTCGATTTTTCAAACATTCGATACTAACGCTAACTGGTTGTATGCCCTCAATTTTGACTACGCGGCACGTCGTAACGCAAATGAAGCGTTTTTAGTCGAACTATTGTCTGGTACTGATGTGTTATTTAGTCAGATCATGGACGACCACAGCACAAACTCTTGGTCTTCATTTTCAACTGAATTTACAGCGACTGGCGGTCAAACGACACTTTCGTTTACGTCAATTACGCCTTCAAGTGGCACATTGGGTAATTTCATTGACAATATCAGCGTGAGCCAAGTATCTGCGCCATCAGCTTTATTGATTGCATTGCTTTCTGGCTTTGGGCTTGTACTGCTAAGACGTAACGCTAAATAGTATTAAATAAACTCAGTAGCATTTGGCGAGATCACCTTGGTCTCGCCTCTTTTAATTTTCCCTCACGTACTAAAACCTACCCACCTTCTGTTTACTCACCCAGTCAAAATGCGCTTTAAGCTTCTCATCTGCTTTTAAGGCTTCAAGGCTAGGATACTGTTTAGCGAGTTCCATTTCAGTATAGCTGCGGTGTATGCCGTCGTGGCATTGTCGGCAGATGTCGATGCCTGCTGCAAGCTCAGCTTTACTAAATTGCTTTTTGAAAAATGTACGTCGATGCATTTTTTTAGGAATTAAATGATGGAATGTAAGAAATGTGTGCCTGCCACATAACAAGCACTCACCTTGACGACTGCGGCGAGGATATTTTCTGGTGAGGTGTTCAGGCTCTGATTTCATGCATTAATAACGTGCG
>CAYQMI010000008.1:22644-51086 GCA_964418575.1 uncultured Glaciecola sp. | reverse complement strand
GAAAAACCAAAATTGCGCCAATCAGACTGCCAGATTTATCGGTGATCGGTGCGGCGGAATCTTCGATATGAAGTGTTTCGCCAGCTTTAGTTTGTAGCGTTGTATCGAGCGGCATTTGCACCACTCGATTTTCTTTAATTGCCCGTCGTACTGGGTTTACAACCACTTCTTGAGTAAATGTGTCGTGTAATTCCATTACTTCTTCAATTGCTTTACCCGTTGCGCTATCACCTGCATAGCCGGTTAAAGCTTCTGCTACAGGATTGATGAAGGTCACTTTGCCATGGATGTCAGTGGCAATAACGCCATCACCAATGGCGCGAAGAGTAATGTCTATTTTGTTTTTGTCTTCTACTAACTTGAGTTCTGACACTTTACGGTCAGTGACATCGCTTATTACCAATATAAAACCTTCTACTCCCTCAAATAAAGGTTTATTTATAAAAGAAAGCTGAGCATAGCGTTTACCACCCTGCGCAGGAGACAAGACCACTTCTGCAATGCTGTTTTCACCGCGCAGCACTTTTTCAATGTTTGGCTGAATGCGTCGGTATTCTTCAGTATCAAAAAGGGTGGATAGGAATAAATCTTGAAGTTCATGAGGTTTAAGGCTGAACCACTTTCCTTCGGTGTCGTTACAAAAAGTATTCACTAAGTCTTTTGACCAATACGAAATAAATACGGGTAAGGTTTCGAGTAAACCATGCAGTTCATTACGAGCAGCAATCAGCTCTTTAGTGCGTTTAATTGCAGTTAATTGTGTTTGAACCCGAGTGCGCAAAATGGCCGGGTTAATCGGTTTAGTAATAAAATCAATGCCGCCCAAACCGAGGGCTTCTAATTCTGTTTCAGGCTGAGATTCTGCAGTCACAAACATGATGCACGTATCAAAAGTGTCGGGATCAGATTTGATTGCCTTGCAAACCTCTAAACCATTTATATGGGGCATTTGTATATCAAGTAAAACCAAATCTGGGCGTTCTTGCTTAACTAAAGATAGTGCGCGCTGCCCATCCCTTGCCACTAATATCTTTGCTAGAAGCTTAATATTCTCACTAATGATACGAACAACACTGGGCGCATCATCAACAATGAGTACTTTGAGAGGCTCACTTGGTTTGGCCGTTCTAATATTTTGCGACATGTAACCTCAGCAGGACTGCGTGTAATGATAATTAGCTTAGGGTATACAGTTTCTATACTTAAGTATATGCTTTGGATATAGCTTACACCTTAAGTCTTGGCTAATTCAATCAGTAAAAACATTTTTTTTAATCGAATATTTGTGCGAAAGTGTAGGCAAAGCTTAGTAATTTTACGTAATCGAATTTAAAACTGAGTGAATACTGCGTAAGGTATAATTCACACTTCTTACTTCTCCCTTTGTTAATGCATGTGTTACACTTTTTCAAACAGTGTTCGTAGGCAAATAACAAATGATAATAAATAGCCAGTTCGACAGCGGTAATATCGAAGTTGTAAGTGCGTCTTCTCCTGACGAAATTCAGCTTACAATCAAAAAAGATAATCAATCCGACTTTTATCAATGGTTCCACTTCAAATTGCACACTAAGGCCTATGTAAATCACACTATTTACATTAATGACTTAGCAAAATCCGCTTATCCTGATGGCTGGAAAGACTATCAAGCGGTCGCATCTTATGATCGAAACGAATGGTTTAGAGTGGACACAAGTTTTGATGGCGAGCGTTTAACCATCGATTTTACGCCTGAACACACAAGCGTTTACTTTGCATACTTTGCTCCCTACAGCTACGAACAACACCTAAACCTTATCGCACAAGCACAAATGTATTACGATTGTGAACATGAGTTGCTTGGCACGACCATCGACGGCAGAGAAATAAACTTGCTTGTGATAGGCGAGCCTGACGCAAGTAAAAACACTGTTTGGATAACTGCCCGTCAACACCCTGGTGAGACCATGGCTGAGTGGTTAATGGAAGGCTTGCTAAGACGATTGCTAGATGAGGATGACGGCACTGCGCGCGCGCTGCTTAACGACAACGTGTTTTACATCGTGCCAAATATGAATCCAGACGGCAGCGCAAGAGGGCATTTACGCACCAATGCGGTTGGTACAAACCTAAACCGCGAATGGGCATCTCCTAGTTTAGAGAAAAGCCCAGAAGTGTATTATGTGCTAAATAAAATGGCAGAAACCGGGGTTGATTTATTCCTCGATATTCATGGCGATGAAGCGCTGCCATATAATTTTGTTGCCGGCACGGAAGGTAACCCAAACTATGATCAGCGCATTGCTGATTTAGAAAACACCTTCAAGCAAAGCTTAATGGCCACAACGCCAGAATTTCAGGATGTTCATGGCTACGCTAAAGATGCCCCTGGTGAGGCAAATATGACCGTGGCGACAAACGCCGTAGGTCACAAGTTTGATTGTTTAGCATACACGCTAGAAATGCCTTTTAAAGATAATATTGAACTACCAGATAACAGCTATGGTTGGTCAACTGTGCGTTGTGAACAATTGGGTGAAGATTTATTAGTTGCCATTCGCGCTGTAAGCGGCAAACTAAGATAAGGAAAGGTTAAAACGTGCCTAGTACATGGCGCGAAATAAAATATGTAGTTAATAATAAATACAAAAATAAAAAGGAACACTATCGTGGATGCCATACTCAATTTTTTTAATATGCTTGACGGCTATTTAGGTGGGGCCAAATGGTTTCCCTTTGTGCTGCTTGGCGTTGGTGCATTTTTTACTATTTACCTCAAATTTCCTCAGATACGCTTCTTTAAGCACGCGTGGTTGGTGGTAACCGGTAAGCTTGATAAAGGCGACGAACCCGGCGATACCACTCACTTCCAAAGTTTAACAACTGCTTTATCGGGTACTGTGGGAACCGGAAACATCAGCGGCGTAGCGTTTGCGATATTCCTTGGTGGGCCGGCGGCTCTATTTTGGATGTGGGCGACTGCGTTTTTAGGTATGACAACAAAATTTGTAGAGGTGACGCTTTCTCACAAATACCGCGTAAAAACCGACGATGGCACGATGGCGGGCGGTCCAATGTACTACATGGACAGAGGCTTAAACATGAAGTGGTTGGCGGTCGCTTTTGCTGTGGCCACGGTTATAAGCTCCTTCGGCACAGGTAATTTGCCGCAAAGCAATGGCATAGCGACCAGTATAGAATCTACCTTTGGTTTTCCACCAGCTTATGTGGGCGGAGTATTAGCTGTTCTATTAGGTCTAGTCATCATTGGCGGGATCAGACGAATCGCAGCGGTAACCTCAAAAATAGTACCTTTTATGGCTGCTATTTACATGATTGGCGCCTTTGCCGTAATTTTTGCGAATTTCTCAAACATTGGTCCTGCTTTTGTAGCGATTGTCAGCGATGCATTTACCGGTTCTGCAGCGGCAGGTGGCTTCTTAGGTGCCTCATTAGCTTATGCTTTTAACCGTGGCGTTAACCGAGGCTTATTTTCTAACGAAGCGGGTCAGGGTTCTGCTCCTATTGCACACGCTGCGGCAAAAACCAAAGAGCCAGTTTCGGAAGGTATGGTGTCTATTCTTGAGCCGTTTATCGATACTATTATTATTTGTACTATTACCGGCCTCGTAATTTTATCGTCAGGCGTTTGGAATCAAAAACACGAAAATGTATTCGACCGTTCAGATATGCAGTTTATATCGGGCGAATATGTTGAAACGAATCAAGAAGACCTGAGCGCGATGTATCGTTTCTTAAACGACTACGAGGGTGCGTCTGTCTCCAAATTTAATGGCGAAATCCAAGTGGTAAACGGCGTCGCAGTGACTGGCGGTTATACACTTATTAACGCGCGCTCCTTTGCAGAGGATGTGACGTACCATGTTGGCTCTCCTGATGATCCGTTTACCGGAACGCTAAAAATTGCAAACGGTGAAATCAATCGCGCGAATATTGTGGTAGTGGGTAAATCGCTTGTGCATTCGGCAAACCTTACTGCTATTGCGTTTACCAAAGGCTTCTTCGGAGAATATGGTAAATATATCGTATCGGTAGGATTGCTATTGTTTGCTTTCTCCACCGCAATTGCTTGGTCGTACTATGGCGATAGGGCCATGACCTATTTATTGGGTCCATCATCTGTGATGCCATATAGAGTAATATATGTTGCTGGCTTCTTTTGGGCTGCAATTTCTGATACCACATTGGTGTGGGCTTTATCTGCGGTGGCAATCGTAGTAATGACCTTACCCAATCTCTTTGGTATTATGATGCTCAGAAAAGAAATGAAAAGCTCAGTAAACGAATACTGGAAAAAAGTGAACAAATAAACACTGTTGTTCATACAAGAAGGTTAACCTCAGGGTTAACCTTTTTTATATATGTACGACGATTGATTCGTGCTGTTTTTTCACTGCCAAGCATTAAAAATGCTGGTTGAGCATTTTTCTCTCAAAAGAGCTGTACGAACAAGTGCGTCAAAAACAAAAATGGAGCGAAACATGGCAATAACCAACTGCCCAGCATGTTCTAAACCCATATCAGACAAAAGTAAAAACTGTCCTCATTGTAATTTATCGCTCGCTGATACGAGTGCTGAAGATATTCAGCGTAAGCTCAGCCATGAGCGCTATCAAAAACTGCAGCGATTACAAAACCAGTCAATGCTCGCCATTTTAATTTTTATTGTAGGAGCTTACTTTGTATTTTTAGGCGATTTTCCTAACACCGAAGAAGGGGTGTTGATGTATAATATATCGGTAAGTGTTACCGCATTAGGCTTTATTTGGTATGCGGTGAATAGAGTCAGAGTGACATTGGCAAAAAGGAAATAATCAGGTGCAAGTTGAGCAATTAGTTGCAGCAATGACCCCGCAAATTTATCAAAATTTGCGACAGGCAGTAGAGACTGGTAAATGGCCCGATGGCAAAAAGCTAAGCGAAGAACAGGCTGAAAACGCTATGCAGGCGGTATTGCTTTATCAAGCCAAAATTGAGCAGTCTGATCAGCATATGACGGTGGGTAAGAATGGCGAGATAGTGCAAAAAACTCGCAGTGAATTGCAGCAGGAAATGAAGCAAGCCAGCGCCAACGAAACGCCAATCGCACGATTTAAAAAAGATGATATTTAAACAGCTCTTTCAAAAAGCTCATACGCACCCTGACGCTAACAAGCGGATAGCTGCAATTGAATCGCTAAAGCCGCAGCAAGAAAAAGACAGGCAGATACTGCATGAGCTGGCATTTAACGATGAGTCAACGCAAGTTAGCCTGGCCGCGCTATCAGCTTTATCTTCTTTCACACTCTGGCTAAAGGCCTATGAAACACATTTTAATCAGCAGGTGCAAACACAATCTAAGCTCAAAGTAGTTGAACTAATTGAAGATGCTACGCAAGTGAACGAGAGCCTGTTTCTAGATATCGTAAAGCAGCATAAACACAAGCAAATTGTGAAAGAAATGATATTTGCTAGCGCCAGATTACACAGTCATGCCGCATTGTGTGTTGATGCTTTGCTTGAGCTTTGTTCTGAGCAAGAGATTCGTAAATTTTATGTCGACATTGCCAACGAAGCACAGCAAATACAAATCATTAATGCCATCAAGGATGAAAAGACACTTAAACGTTTTAATAAATTCGATAACCCGGTAAACGTCAGCTCTCTTATAACCGACAAACTGAATGAATTGGCTGAAGCTGCGGCAAAACCACCTAAGATAAAAGCGGCGGCAAGCTTGGTAAATAGTCGTTTATTAGCGCTCTATGAGCTTAACGATTTTGAGCAAATTACTGAGCAAAAACAACAGTTAGTAAAGCAATTTGATCATATCAAAGCAGATTTTTATTGTTTGAGCGAAGATGATGCGACCTCTATTAGCTCTAAATACTTGAGTATTAAAGAACAAGTGGACAGACGTTTAGCGCAGCTTGAGCCGCAATATAAAGCACAAATGCACGCCAAAGCGCTTAACGATAGCATCAGTGACATTGACAGTAGAGCCGATACAATTGCCAGCCAAGTGAGTCTGCTGAGTCAAAGCGACAGTGCCGAGCAACTAGATAGCCAAGTAGAGCTTTTGTCACGAGCAATTGAAGATTTAAAGTTGGAGTTAACTGATGTTCAGTCCAACATCGAAACTGAGTCAAATGCGCGTTTAGTAAAGGCACATTCCGATGCCGTCGCAAAGCTTAATAAGCGCTTTGAGAACAATCTTATGCTGTTAAGCAAGCTTCCTGAGCATATAGCGCTGAACGCAGAGATTGATGTACTCACTGAGCAAGCGGAAAAACTGCTTGCGCCAGCAGATATTGAAGCTACTGACAGCGCTAGTGATGTTACGCTTGAAAGCAGCACAAAAACTCAAGAAGAAGCCTTTATCGCGCTAGCAAAAAAACTAGATGCCATTTTTGCGAATTTCGACAGTGCTCCACGCAAGAAAATTTGGCAAAATATTAAGCGCCAGCAAGCACAACATCAAAAAGCACATCGTGATGTAAAAGCGAGGAATGAAAAGCGATGCTTAAACAAGCTCAGCGCCTGCCTGAATATGGTAGAGCAGGGGCGTTTTAAAGCTGCTATGGCGACATTTAATACTGCACGAGAGTTGTATCAAACTTTAGCTACTCCCTCAATGACGCTTGTGCGACGCTTTGAACAAGCGCAAACACGAGTAAGTGAACTGAAAGACTGGCAGGCATACATCGCAACGCCTCGTAAGCCAGAGTTAATCGCTTCAGCACAATCCTTAAGCGAGAATAAGGGCATAGATATAGGGCAGCGCGCCGCTCTAGTTAAACAGTACAGGGCTGAATACAACTCATTAGGACGTTTGCATACTCCCGAGGATGATGCTCTGAATAATGAGTTTGATGCTACGATTGAAAAAGCGTTCGCGCCATGCCGAGCTCACTTTCAAGAACAAGATAAGCGTCGTGAAGAAAACTTAAACAAAGCAGAGCAAATTATTGAAGCCCTCGATGCTCTGAAGAATGTTGAAGAACCGCAGGTCCTAGCGAAACACTTATCTGCACTAGGGCAACAATATCGTAAGTTAGGCGAACTAGAAAAATCCGCACGCAGCAAAGTTCATAAAGCTTATTTGTCAAAGTTAAAACCCTTGCAAAATAGTGTAAATGCCTTTTACGAAGCTAATGCTGAGGCTAAACAAAAACTAGTTAACAAAGCACAAGCCTTAGCTGAAGTAGAACAAGTTGACGAAGCTGCAGATACAGCAAAAACTCTTCAAAGCGAGTGGAAAAACATTGGTTTTGCAGGTGCTAAGCAGGACCAAAACTTGTGGCAAGCATTCAGAAAAGCAAACGATGCGGTATTTGAGCGCTTAAAAGCTAATATCGATGCACAAAAGCAAGAGCAAGATAGCCAAGCCAAAATGATAAACAAAGAGCTATCGGCGCTAAAAGGCGCGATTGCAGATGCGAAACTCAGTGCTGATCTTGCTGACCTTGAAGATAAAATTGCCGAGATAAATGAATTAATCTCTGGCCTAGCCACACATAAGCAAAAGCCCTTTTACTCTAAACTCGATGCATGTAAAAAGGCATATGCGGATAAAATAAAGACCTTTCAAAACCAAAAATCTAAAGCAGTTACGAGAGCTGTGTTTGACGCCTTAGCTAAGTTCAGTGAGCCGCTTGCAGAGGATGAGCTTGATGCTTTGCCGGCTAAGTTCAAACAAGCATTTGAGCAAGTGAACAAGCAAGCATCTAGCTTTAAATTTATGCAAGACTGGTCTCGTGCTGAGCTGACGATAGCCGCTGATTTCATTGTTGGTGATGGTAACAATATTGCTGAATCTGACCACAAGAAAAGTATTCAACTTAAAATAATGGCGGCCAAGCTAGAAGGGCAGGACATGCCAAACGCAGACGCCTTGTTAATTGAATGGATAAGCAAAGGCAAGCTCTTAGATAATGAGCTTGAGGACTTAAAAACCTTAACGTCGCTGTACTGCATACAATGACACAGCTTACAGCCAATAAATCAAAGCGTATTTATATTGCCTACACTGGAGGGACCATTGGTATGCGAGCCTCCGACAAGGGCTTTGTCCCGGTTGCAGGTTTTTTGACCGAAACTTTGGCCAATTTGCCTGAGTTTCACCGCCCTGAAATGCCCCAGTTTACCCTGCATGAGTACGACACCTTAATTGACTCAAGCGACATGGTGCCAGCTGACTGGCAGTTGATTGCCAACGATATTCAGGCCAACTACCACAAATATGACGGTTTTATAATTTTACACGGTACCGACACCATGGCATACACCGCCTCGGCGCTGTCGTTTATGTTTGAAAATTTAGCAAAACCTGTCATTGTCACCGGCTCACAAATTCCTCTGGCGCAATTACGCTCAGATGGACAGGCCAATCTATTGAATGCGCTTTATATTGCCGCCAACTACGCCATACCTGAGGTGAGCTTGTTTTTTAATAACAGTTTGTTTCGCGGTAATCGTGCGCGCAAAGTCAATGCTGATGGGTTTCACGCTTTTGACTCACCAAATTTTGCGTCTTTGCTCGACGCTGGTATTCATATTCAACCTCACGTGGATATACCCCAAGTCGCAGAGCACTTTGACGATTTAGTTGTCGCGGATATTCAAAGCCAAGCCGTGGGTATGCTCACCCTCTACCCTGGAATGAGTACTGAGCTTTTGGCAAACGTGCTGCAACAACCAGTAAAAGCGCTTATTTTACTTACCTATGGCGTAGGAAATGCGCCTTCAAACCCAGCCTTGCTCGAGCAGTTAAAACTTGCACGAGAAAAAGAAATCATCGTGCTCAACTGTACGCAGTGCATTCGCGGTAAGGTTGATATGTCGGGTTATGCCAATGGCAAGCTAATACAGCAAACAGAAGTTGTATCGGGCAAAGACATTACGCCTGAGGCTGCTTTGGCAAAGCTGCACTACGTGTTAAGTCAAAGTCATCTAAACTTTGAGCAACAGCAGGCATTGATGAAAGAAAACTTAAGAGGTGAGTTGACACCATAACTTGGTAGTTTCAGCCTCTTAATATCAGAATAAGCAACAGTCACGAGCCAAACGATATATTTAGTAACACTCTTGTTAACAGCGCTAAGGCATCGACTATTCTCATTATGCATAAAGCTTGCTACTTTATATCTACGTTACGTTTTTATGCAGATCAGCTAAATGCTCAAAATTAATCAGGTTTCTAAAACTTACGCCAATGGTGTCCATGCCTTAAATAAAGTTGATTTACAAATCAATAAGGGATTGTTCGGCTTGTTAGGCCCAAATGGTGCAGGTAAATCGAGTTTGATGCGCACCATCGCTACCTTGCAACAGCCTGATAGCGGCAGTATTACCTTTGATGGTATTGATGTTGTTAATCAACCAAATGAGCTAAGAAAACGTTTAGGCTATTTGCCGCAAGATTTTGGCGTATATCCTCGTATAAGCGCCTACGACTTACTGGATCATTTAGCCATTCTAAAAGGCATTGAAAACAAAGCCCAACGTAAAGAGGCCGTTGAAGGCTTGCTCGCACATACAAACTTATTTGATCAGCGCAAACGCGCGGTGAGTGGTTTTTCAGGGGGCATGCGTCAGCGCTTTGGGATTGCACAGGCTTTGCTTGGCGACCCTGATTTGCTTATTGTGGATGAGCCCACGGCCGGTCTAGACCCTGAAGAGCGCAATCGTTTTCATAATCTGTTAGTGAGCTTAGGGCGCGATAAAGTCATTATTTTATCTACCCACATCGTGGATGACGTGTCGGAGCTTTGCGAAGACATGGCAGTATTAGGGCAGGGGCAAATACTCCTACAAGGCAACCCGGTCGCGGTCACCCAGAGCCTCCAAGGTAAGATATGGCGTAAAATAGTTGACCCTTATGAAGTCAATGAGATAGCGGATGATATTGCCGTACTCTCTACTCGTTTGTTTGCTGGACGCACCGTCATGCATGTTGTTTCAGACTCCCAGCCTGAAGGCTTTGAGCAATGCGGGGCAACGCTGGAAGATGTGTATTTTAAGACGCTTTTAAAATCGCCAAGCCCTTCCACAAAAGCGTCTGCCTAGGAGTCATATCATGATTTTAAAAATGGCTTCCTTTGAGTGGCGCTATTTTACTCGCCAGCCTTCGTTTATTGTCACCTCATTGGTATTCTTTTTGTTCCCGTTCATTTTGGCCACGCTTGAGGGAGACCAATTAACGGGCTCGTCAAATTTGAATATCAATAGTCCCCATGCGATCAGCCAAACGCTTTTGATTTTTAGTGTTTTCGCCATATTTTTAGTGGTGAACTTTGTTGCCAATACTGCCATGCGTAACAGTGAAAGTAGAATGGCTGAAATCATATTAAGTAAGCCAATATCGGCATTAAAATATCAATTAGGCCGTTTTTTAGGGGCTTATTTGGTGGTGCTGACAGTGTTTGCGATGGTCCCACTGGCGCTGTTCATTGGCGCACTCATGCCTTGGCTTGACCAAGAAAGGATAGGCGCTTTCTCTTTCAGCGCATATTTAACGCCGTATTTTATATTCTCCGCCACAACATTATTTGTGTTATCTAGCATCTTTTACGCTGTGGCGCTGCGTTTTAGAAGCATGATGGCGGTTTATTTAGTTGCGCTTGGAATATTCATGCTCTATGTCGTTTCTGATCAAATTTTTGCTGACCAGGGTGATCGTGAGTTATTTGCCTTACTTGACCCTTTTGCACTAAATACTTACAGCGATATAACTCGCTACTGGACGCCCGCAGAGCGCAATAGTCAGGTCGTGACTTTGTTCGAATCGGTTTTGATTAACCGTGGATTTTGGTTAGCAATTGGCGTAATCACTCTTTTGGTTTTAGGTCGTTTGTTTAAACCCCTAAGCTTGCATACGCAAAGTGCCAAAAGGAGCAAAACTCTTTCAAGCCAAGCTTCTGCTGATTCAAAAAGCAGCAATGCACAAACGAATAAATTCGCCAGGGTTAGTTTTGTTGGCAACACTAGCTTTTCAAATGGGCAAGCCACACATCAATTTACTACTCGCCTATTGTTTGAGATGAAACAAGTGTTTTTATCACCTGCATTTGCTTTTTTAATGCTGTTTTGTGGTTTTTCACTAGTCTCTATTTTGCTTGACCCACAAGGCTTATATGCAACGCCTAATTGGCCTTTAACACAGTACATGGTTGAAATGATTGAGGGTGCTTTCGGTCTCGCGCTCATTATTGTAATTACGTATTACACCGCAGAAGTGGTATGGCGAGAACGCAGCGTTGGTATGGGCGACATTGTAGACAGTTTGCCGGTCAGCAATATTAGCTTTTGGGCCTCAAAATTTATTGCAGTGAGCCTTGTTGTTATTGCTGTTTTGTTACTAGGCATGATTGCAACAGTGATAAATCAAGCCCTCAATGCTTACATGCACTTTGAGTTTACGCAGTACTTTGTGTCTTTACTCTATTTCCAAGCCTTACCGTGGATTTTACTGGTTGTATTGTCCTTCTTTGTTCAGGTGCTAAGTCCAAATAAATATTTGGGTATGTTGTTCTTTGTTGCCTTTTTCTTTGTAACACTAGCCTTTAATGAGCTGGGCATCGAGCACAATATGTTCAACTATGGCACTTCCCCTTTGATGCGATACTCCGATATGAATGGCTATGGTTGGTCGCTGACTACTCAGCACTATTACATGGCCTATTGGGGCGCCTTAGCCCTAGTGCTTTGTGTACTCAGTTTTGGCTTATGGCAGCGAGGTCCACAAAGTTCTTTGAAAAACCGATTCATGCTACTTGGCTATCAGCTTGGCAACAGTGGTAGAGTCTTTCTGGTTGCTGGCACGATGACCTTTGTTGCCCTTGGTACAATTATTCACTTTAACACCACGCAAACTAATCAGTTTGTGAGCGCTGATCAAAGCATGGATTTACAGGCAAACTACGAGAAACAGTTTATTGAATATCTCGATGATGCGGTGCCAATGATCACCACAATGGATATCGATATTGCTATTTTTCCCCATGCACGTCGTATCGAGACTTTTGCTAATGTCACCCTTTTGAATAATAACGACACAGCAATTTCACGATTTTTAGTTAACCTGCCGCAGTATTCTTCCGACATTCAAATTGATATAGAGGGTGCAAAACTTGGTCAGGTGAATACTGAATTTGACACCGCGTGGCTTGAGTTTGACGAGCCACTTCAGCCCAATAGCCAAATTACGGGAAAAATGGGTCTGGTGAGACAGCATTTTGGTTTTAAGGACCGACGGGAAGACACGAGTTTAGTGACTAACGGCACATTTATTAATAACTTTGAGCTTTTGCCAACATTTGGCGTTAATCAGGCATACTTTTTAAGCGACCGCCATGAGCGGCGTAAGCGTGATTTACCACCTCCGATGCGGGCATATCCATTGGAAGACAAAACTCGCTATAACGAAAGCTTTTTTGGTCCTCATATTGGCTTAATTGATTTCTCGGCCACACTCTCAACCAGTGAGGAGCAGATAGCAATCGCACCGGGTTATTTGCAAAAGTATTGGGTAGAAGGCGATAGAAACTATTTCCGATATGAAATGGATGCGCCTATGATCAACTTCTTCAGCGTTATGTCAGCGGATTTAGCGGTGAAAACGCAAATTCACAATGGCGTGGAGATTACGGTTTACTATCACCAAGACCATTACTGGAACGTTGAGCGGATGATTGAGTCGGTTCAGGATTCAATAGATTTGTTTACCGAGGCTTTCGGCCCATACCAGCATCGTCAGCTACGTATTATCGAGTTTCCAGGTTACCGAAGTTTTGCACAAAGCTTTGCCAACACAGTGCCTTATTCAGAACGCATTGGTTTTATTTCTGATCTTCGCGACCCTAGGGACATCGATCCTGTTTATTATGTGACCGCGCACGAAGTGGCGCATCAGTGGTTTGGTCATCAACTAAATGCTGCGAATGTTCAAGGCAGTTCAATATTATCAGAATCCTTATCGCAGTATGCTGCGTTGCTAGTGATGCAAGAAAAATATGGCGAAGCTAAAATTCGACAGTTTCTACGTGAGGAGTTAGACAGCTATCTTCGCGGTCGTACCCAAGAGGCGCTGGAAGAAATGCCATTTATGCGCGCTGAAAATCAGCAGTACATTCACTATAACAAAGGTTCGGTGGTGATGATGGCGATTGCTGACAGAATTGGCGTTGATGCCCTAAACACAGCACTTTCAAAGCTCATTGCGCGCTATAAGTTTTCACGTGGAGCCCAGCCAACGACTCTTGATTTACTCTCTGCAATTAAAGAGCAGGCAAGTAGTAAAGACTATGATTTTATTGACCAGCAGTTTACTCAGATTAATCTTTATGATTTGCGCTTGGAAGATGTAGCCATTGAAGCATTGCCTAAAGAGGATGGACAACAAACATCAAAGTATTCGCTTACATTGAATGTGAGCGCGGCGCAATATCTTGCAGACGGTCAAGGTGAGGAAACTAAAACTGAATTTTCAGACTATGTTGATGTGGTGTTATTTGCCAATGACCCGGATGATTTTTCAGTGCCAAGTGAGATCATTTACAGGAAAAAACACTTGTTGACAGATGGTGATAATAGCTTGGTAATTGAAGTGGATTCTCTTCCAGAATATGCCGCGGTAGACCCCTTCATTCGATTTATTGACCGTGAATCTCGCGATAATATAAAAGCCATCCCTTAAACTTTTCGAAGCCAGTGAGGGATGGCTTTTTTTACTGTTATTGAGCCTGTTCAGGCTCTTGAAGCTGCGTGTTGTAACGGTCGAACCAACTCACAATATTGCCCACTTTTTGAATTAAGTGGCTAGGTCGAGCCGCGATACCGTGGGAGGCACCGGGTATTCTCACCATCACTGAAGGTATCTTCTGCAGTCTTAATGCATGGTAGTACTGCTCAGTCTCACTAATAGGCGTGCGGTAGTCTGCTTCGCCGGTTAGCAGCATAGTGGGGGTTGTTACATTGCCCACGAGTGATAGCGGCGAGCGAGCCCATAGCTTATCTGCAATATTCCAAGGCATATCTTCCATCCAATACTGCGTAAAAAATGGATAAGCATCTGCGGTTAGGGCAAAGCTTAACCAGTTGATTACAGGTTTAGCCACAACCGCGGCAGAGAATCTGTCGGTTTTGCCAATGCTCCAGGCAGTTAATACACCACCGCCTGAGCCGCCTGTAATAAAGAGATTCTTATCATCGATGCTACCTGTGGCTAATGATGCATCTACTACATCCATTAAATCCTGATAGTCGTCTGAAGGGTAGTTATGGTGAATAGTGTTTCCAAATTCCTCTCCGTAAGATGAACTGCCTCTGGGGTTAGACCATACCACCGCATAGCCTTTTGCCGCCATTAGCTGCACCTCCATTGAAAAGGTATCGCCATAGGCCGCGTGAGGCCCGCCGTGAATTTCTATAATTAATGGGTACTGTTTATTCTGTGTTTTGTCAAAGCCAGGAGGGTAGGCAATCCATGCATCTATCTTGCGCTCATCGAGGCTTGATTTTACATTCAAAGGCTCAATCACTGCAGTATTGATATGCGCAAACACATCGTCATTAAGTGAGCTAAGTTTGCTTTGTTTTTTCCCCTTAACCAACACTAAATCGCCGGGCTGGTTGCTGTTATCTTGCACGATGGCAATGCTACCGTTGCTGGCAGTTGCAAAATCACCGCTGGTATAAGGGCGGCCAACAGATTGACCACCAAGATTGACATCGAGCTTCTGCATTTTACCGCGTAAGCTCAACTTGGCTAACAAGGTTTCACCGCCGTCGATGTAGCTGAAGACCAAATCATCGTCTTGCCATTTAACGCTTTGAATTTGACGGTCAAGATCAGGCGTTAGCGAGGTCATGTTATTTGGCTCGTCCAAATCACTTACCATGATTTGATTCACCTGATATGAAAGCTTGCGATCATTTACCCATTGAAATACCAAACGCTCGCCATTTTCAGACAGCATAGGATTACTTTCAGGCCCGGGTGCATTGGTGATTTCTAAAATTTCGCCAGTATTAGTATTCACACTGTAGATATTAGCTTCCCGAGGCTCTAGCTCCCAGTTGTCTGAACGATTGGCACTGAAGTAAATAAGTGGCTGTGATGGATGCCAGGCCAATTTTCCGCCGTGGTGATAATCACCTTGAGTAAGCTGTCTAGGCGTACCGCCATCGCTTGGTATGACATAAATATGCTCAAAGCCATGCTTAACATAACCACCGCCGTCGCGTCGATAGATGGTTTTATCAATGACTTTTGCACCACCAGCCCATTTTGCATTCTCTGGCTTACTAGGCAAGTCTTTAAAAACCGGTATTTGATTTTGTGGAGTGAACATACTAAACGCAATGTGTTTGCCATCTTCAGACCAAGTGATATTGGAGGGTGAATGCTGCAAATGACTGACTTGAGTGATTAGCTTAGAGTCTGTATAGGCGGTAAATATTTGTGCACCGTTTTCATCATTTGCAACAAACGCAATGCGCTTACCGTCGGGCGATACCGTGATGTTGCGCGGATTACTAAAGCCCGAGCTAGTACCAAAAATTGGAGTATGCACATTGTTTGAAAGTGTGACCTGCCAAAGTTCACTGCGACGACTGTCGGTCATGATGTCCATGCTAACGCGTTCATACATAAGATATTGATTGTCGGCGCTGAAAACTGGATTTGCCGCAAGTTCTAAATCAAATACGTCTGAATAGTCTAAAGCACTAGGCTTTGAGTGGGCATTTGCATGGTCAGTCGCGTGTGCAAGTTGACCCAGTGAACTAAAGCTAATAAGCACAGAGAGTGAGATGATGTTGCGCTTAAGCGCGAGCTTCAACATGTCGATTCCTTAATTTTTACATAATTTTTTATGGTGACTTTTTATAGGAGAAGATAAAAAATCTTTCTAGCAGTTTCATACCTTAGTTTAACTACTTAAGATCGCAAGTGATGGGCGAAGGTGATTAGAAACATAAACGCAAATACCGATACTAATACGCAAGCGATGACTGAGGTTGCCTTGGGCTTATCTATGGCATTCTTTTCATTGTTAATTTTAGCATTATTATCGATGAGCACAGAGTCAATGAGCAAACATACGCAAAGGGAGTCAGCTACACAACATAGCAGTGAGAACGCACAGCGTAATCCTACCGATATTTTGATGCAGCAATCTAGGCTAAGCCTATCTGAACAAAGCGACGCGCAGCGTACTAGTGATTCTGGGCAGGCTAAGCAGAATCAAGAGCAAGTTAGCTTTGTTTTTTACTACCAAGGCAGCTACTTTGATGCTTCGCTATCGCCTTATTCTCCTGAAAATGTCGACCCTAACAAACCTACTGTAGTGGCGGTGTTGCCAAATTTATCTTTCTTTGAAGTGATGCAGGTTCACAAGGACTTTGCTCATCAATCAATACAGATAACAGCAATGGACAATAATTGGCAAAATGCTTTTGCTGCGCTGGGCCCTGAAGCAGCGCAACCTAAGTCAGGTCGATAGGGCGCACGGTAATGATGTATCATAAACTAATCCGAAATAGGCGAGTTGCGCTTAATAAGAAGCTTAGAACTTACGCAGTCCTGTGCGCGATATTGCTAGGTGTATTAGCTTTGTTGGCAGTCATTCAAAGTTTTGCAGCAGAAAATTCGTACATCAGTCGAGCAAAGCTCAGTGATGCATTTGAAACTAGCCAAACAAACAATAATGGTCAGGAGTTAATCAAGCATCAGTTAAGCGCTCCAAACAATGCAGGTTCGCAGCATAAGGCAGTATTATCGGCCCTTAAAATGCATAATGCGCTAAGGTTTACTCAGGCAAAACACGATGATAAAGCTGCCGTGCAAAATATTCATTTAGAGGCTGACACTATCGCTCAAGCTAAAGTCGATGCGCAAAACAAGGACCTTGAACAAAGAGTTGCGCAATGGGAGAGTGATTTCCTCGCAAATATTTATATCAAAGCGCAGTGATAATATCATTTAAGTTGCCTATGCACTTCTCAAGTTCAACACCGCCAAAGGTAACTACTGTTAATATTCATACACCGAGCTAGGCAAGCTAATTGCATATGAAAAACCACTCAAGCAATATTGTGTCAATCCTATGGCGATATGAGGCTACAGGAGTGGATACACAAAACTAGCAAGTACTTATGACGCAAAGCATTATCATTGATGGTTATCAAACTCTTTCAGCACTGCATATTGGTGAGCACAGTGCTGTTTATTCTTTGGTAGAGCAAGATGCTGATAAGCAAGCCAAGTTTGTAGTAAAAATCGCAAGAACAGATCTGGGCGCGCTTCGTCTTAAACGAGAAATATCTCTGTTAGACAGCTTTTCGGTTCATGAACAAATATTAAAGCCAATCACAGCGGGCACGCTAGATAGCATGCCGTACTTTATTGTGCCTTTCTGCGAACTAAGCTTACGGTCATTTTTTACTGAGCAAAGCGGACCATTTCAGCCAGCGCGGGCCCTTGATATTTTGCGTGAATTAGCGAAGCCCTTGAGTTTTTTGCATGACAAAGGCTTTGTGCATGGTGATATTAGTCCCAATAATTTCATGCTTCATGCAGAAAACGGCAATGAAAGCGCTCAAAAATGGTGTTTAATTGATTTTGCATCCACTGTTGAAATAGGCAGCGAGCACTTCCCTGAAGAGCGACCGAAGCGAAGCGGTACGCCGGGTTTTGTTAGTCCTGAACAACGTGGCGGAATGCTTCAACTAAGTGCGCAAAGTGATATCTTTGGATTAAGTGCTGTTTTGCTATTTTTACTAACGGGTCGCGATCATCAATTTGATGAGGCGCTCGCTGCCTGTTTAACACAGGATCAAGCTATCGCAAACGAGCCCGCGCTTGCCGAAGTGCTGAAGAAGGGATTAAGCACCGCCGCTAAAGAGCGCTTTTCATCGGTCACGGTTTTTATTAATGCTGTTAGCGAGGCCATAGCAACAGGTGAAAGTAACAAACAAAAACACGATGTTGGTGAACAAGTTAGAAGTGATAATAATCCTCTTTCTGAAGGGGTATTAACGCAAGATTTCAGTGCTCAAACAGCACTCAGTAAACCTCTGCAAGCACTTAAGCAAGAAATAATTTTTCAACTTAAAACCGACGGTCATCTAGCATCACTAGACAAGCAGCAGCTCGCTACAAAATACTCACTGAACGATACAGTAGAGCAAGCCGAACTAGTTGTTCAAAGTTTGATTGATGAGGCAATCGAATACCTTTGTGAAAGCCAAAGTAACACTGATTCCAAACAATACTCTTCAAATTTAAGCAGTCCTTGCGCGGTTAACTATCGTCATTTCCTTGAATGGACATCTTCACTTCAAGCCTTTAAAGACCTGCATGGAAAAAATATGCGCGAGCAGCAGTTGCTTCAGTTTATAGAGCAGGGCGAGCAAGAGGGCGCTGGAAGAAAAGAGAATTTACGCCTTTGTATTGAGCGTCATTTTTATATCAGCAAGAGCGCGACTGCGATTAACAAACGCTTGCTGATAAGCTTTTTGGGTGTATTAGTAATATTTACCATTACGCAGCTATTTTTATCTGATCTCGGCGATGACAAGCTAATACAAAAGGACATGGGAAGCATTGAAGCTTCAGATGCAGCGGCAGAGCCTGCCACACTTGCAAAAGGAGGGGATACGCTTGAGCCTCAATCACTAACAAATGAACAAAAACTCAAAGCGGATACTAGCGTTGCTTCAAGTATCAATACCGCAAACGAAAACCAAGCTTCCTTTATCAATACAACCGCGCCTGAATCTGAAACAAGTAAAACCCTCGTCAGCGCCGATAAAAATCGCCTTAGGTATGAAATTAAAGATATAAAGACCCAACAAGCCCTGAACTTTGAGTTAATCAAGACTTCAGAATTAATTGATTCACAAGGTAATTACGCTTTGTATGTCATGACCACAGAAGTAAGCAACGCGCTATGGCATGTATGCGTTAATGCTGGAAAATGTCGTAGCTCGTTGTCAGCGAGCACAAGTGCTGCAGGTAAATTACTGCATCACCCGGCTCACCCCGCAGTCAATGTGAGTTGGTATGATATTCAAGAAGATTTTATTCCCTTTTTAAATGAAAGCTTACAAACTAACTTTGCATTGCCAACCATGACGCAGTGGCTCTCCTATGGTTATTTTGAAGATAGCTATTCAACAGAATCAAAACCGGATTGGCCAAATAGCATTCACTGTATTAATTGCACAAGCTTGGCAAACACCGCCTTTTCAAAAACGAGCATGCCGGTAGACAGCGTGCAGCCCTCAAGTAAAGGTTTATATCATGTGTATGGCAATGCACAAGAATGGTTGCAAGACTGCTGGCAAGACGTCAAACTTAAGCGTGAGAGATGTGATCAAGCGCCTGCGGTCGGTGGCTCTTGGCGAGATGATAAACAAACAATTAAGCAAAAACCTTTTGTACGTTTGCTAAAAACGGCGCGTTCAACAACAACAGGCTTCAGACTGGTAAAGCGTGAGAGTATCAATTAAACATTTATGTATTTATAGTATCAGCATAGTGTTGTGCGCGTTTTGCGCCTTTATTGGCAATGCTCATGCGAAAAAATGGCATCTCATGCTCATCCCTAATGCCCATTTGAGCACTGATGCGAATCAACAGAGCTCAGCGAGCCCGGCTTTAACAGTCGACTATTCAAGTCTAATCCGAGAAACCATGTCCAATGAGCTGAGCAAAGAGCTTTATGTTGTGATTGTGCCTGAACGAGTATTCCCAAATTGTGACAGCAGCTTATGCGGTATGGAAAGCGTGCAAAGCGCTCTTGTGAATGTAGTAAAACTTGCACCGGAAGTTGAATTAGTGCTGTTTTATCATTTTGATACCACTAGTAGCCCATTCTCTTTGAGAGCCAGTTTAATAGACCCCATTTCTTTTCAAACCTACGACACCTTTGGCGTCAATGTGCTCGCACAGAATCGTCAAGATATTAGCGATGGACAGATTCGTAGTTTAGCCAGAGATATTGGCAAAGTGATCAGTCAGCGATTGCAGCAAACCGCGAAGCGCAATGAATTTGATTTAGTGCTAAAAGGCTTTGCGTTAGGAGAGGTGGCGCCGTTTTCAACTTTTGCGCTGAGTGAAACCCAAGATACTAGACTTACCTTAACTCGCAGCGAGAAAGAAGCGGGGCGCTGGTCAGAATTTTTGCCAACGATGGAAACCCAGTTCACGGTATCGTCGAGTTTAACCCAGTCACAGTTTAACCAGTTACTTGTAAGATTTTTTTTGACTGAAGATATTGATGTAATAAACGAGTATCAACGCGACACAAATGCATTTGTTGTAAATCGCTTAGGGAATCCCTACACGCCGTCTTTGATTAGCAGCGTCTTGCTGGTTTTAGTGGCTTTAGTTTTGATGTTTATCTTCATCAAGCGCCAAATGTATCACTTCCAGCTGCAAACCTTAGCTGAGAAAAAAGCGGTAAACCAGTGGCTAAGTGTGCATAGCAGAGCAAAGTCTCCATGGTACTTTTTGCACGATAAATGGGGTAATCAATATTCCTATTGGCAAAGGTTGGAGCGAGAATCCAGCGAACTTGAGAACCAAGCTATGCTATTTTTTGACGCCGGTGATGTGATAACTGCAAAACTGTTTATTAGCAAAGCATTGAATATAAATACCGATGCATCAGGTGCAAAAGCGCTGATGAAAAAGATTGCTGAGCAAGAATCTAGTGAAAAAGAACTGAGTGAAAAAGAGCAGTGGGTGCGCAACAAAGTTGCAAAAGCGATGAATAACTACAGAGGGAACCAAGCAATTAAAGCGCTTCGTCAGGCCTATCAGGCAGCCGATGCTAGCGCCGGTGAGAAAAAACTAAAGCGCCAGCACAAGGCGATTAAACGTCTCATTCATAAAATCATTGCAGACTTCTCACAGGCACATGAAAACATTGAACTGACTGACTTGTTAACTGGCGACACTTGTTTGGTCAGCGCGGCAAATGAACTTGATATTGGTAGAGCTGCTTCTGCTCAAGGGCAAGAAGACTTTACGGGAAAAGGCAATAATGTTGAATTTACCATCAATCACAAAGCACTTTCGAGACTGGGTAAGCAATGCAAAGTGAGTGCGGATGAAAATGGATTTTATATTCAAGACCAAGGGAGTACAAACGGCAGCTTCCTGCAGTCGAGTGTGCTAGGCAAAGAGCGTCGCTCTCTTAAGCACGGAGACGTAATATATCTTGGCGCAAACTCGGAACTTACCGCTGTAAAGCTGAGCGTAGAAATTGACTCAGGACACAGCATGCTCAAACTGCGGGTACAAAAACAGCTTCAACACACACTTGAGGTGGGTGATTTAGCAAGAGCCTGGCCAGATTATGTAAACGCTATGCGCTCTTCTGCTGTACTCACGCGCTCAGATTGTGTGCTTGCAGTCGATAGTGACACAGATGCCCTTCGATTAGTCAGCAAAGCTGAACTTTCAGACAATGCGCAACTGCGAGCATTGGCGCAGTTTACGCTGGGACAATACGCAAGCTTGATGCCCTTGATAGGTTTAAAAGATGAACCCGGTGACAGAGTATTTTGCAATAAAGAGCCATTATACGGTCAGGTTCCCTTACTCTTGCCATGTGAGCTCAAATGGCGGCATCAACATATTTTGATAGACGCATACACGCTAAGCGGTTTGTCGCGAATAAAAGGCGAACTCAAACGCTTCAAGCAAGACTCGCAGTTACATGACGCGTCTTCATCCTCTCTATCATGAACAACGCAACACTCTTTGCGGTAAATGTTTCCGAGACCCTGCAGGCCGATTTTGCCATGCTTCGCGAAACACCCTATTACCAAAGCCGATATAACTCGGTAGCGCTTGATTCAGATACGCAGCATAGCTTTAAATTCAGCGCTAAAACTATCGATAAACTTTCCCAATATATTGCTTGTAGAAATTACGCTCCGCTTTGCTACGAGCTAGCGCACCTTTGTTGGGTGTTGGTAAATACTGGTGGCAAAGACGCTATATTCGATTATTTTTATCTTGCTGAGGCAGTGACTGCGAGGCGCATGCAAGACTTTTTCGAAAGTCCTGAAAACTGTCAGTGTGCATTGCCTAGTGCCAGTGTCGAACTTTTACAAAGAAAATTAGCGCAAGATACAAATAAGTCTTCCAATAAAATAACACACCTTAATCCAGCGCATGTTGACATAGATAGTGTGCCAGACTGCTTATGCCTTAAAATCCATCAACATGAATTTATCATCCACCTAAACCGTGCCAACATTTTAGCCGCTTGCATGGAATGGTTAGTTACGATACTGCCGAAGGTGTTTGATGTAGCCTTTGAATACTTAAGTGGTAAAGGCTTTAACGGCATTCAAAGCTTTTCCTCTTATTTACAAAAAGATGTTTACGACTACCTCAAAGATCATTTACCGCCAGCTAAGGCGCAAGCAAAGTTTCAACAAATGAGCCTTTGGTTGAAAGCCAAGCAGCTCAATCAGTTTTGTGATGATAATATTCTCGAATTTTGGCAAACGCCAAATGCGCGAGAGGGTAGTGAAAAACTCACTACCCTAATTAAAGACGTATTCCATTTCGAACAAGCACTAGAGAGCGCAAAAACGCAACAGGCCCATCAATATGCACAAGACAGCTATGAACTTGATATGGCCGAACAAGTGTTTGAATCTGTCGTTACGCACGCCAAGGCACAAATAGATCTAGCGCGGCTCACTGAACTGCCTAAACTGCTGAGTAAACAACAGGCTCAGCGTTTAACCTTATTGGCTCAATTTCCTCAGTTGTGCAGCCGCTTTCCGCTCAGTTATTTAAGGCATGAAGTGCTAGGAACCATGCAGTCGGTATGCATACAGGCCCAGCGCAATAAAACGCTAAATGAGTCGTTTTTTGAGATGCCAGAGCAAAACCAATACGCCGACTTGCTGCAAAAGCTTAGGGCGCAAAAAGAGCTTAATTCTCTGAGTTATTGCGCGGTAATGCACATTTTACTTATTGGACGAGAAGAAGACGGTGATGCCTATTGTACCGAGCTACTTGCCGCCAACAACGAACTGTTAAACGCACTAACACAAAAGGTCGAAAATCAAACAAATGCTACACAAAGCATTGACCATTTGTTGCAGGAACCTAGCTTAATATCGGCGTGTAAAAGTGCATATCAACAAAATAACCGGCAGGGTTTTACGCAATCCAGTCATCTATCGAATAAACAAGTTTACGTCGACAGCGCACTTGTTTTATTAGCATTGTCGCAAGCCCTCGATACACTCTTAAAATCAAATGCTCATTTATTTCAAAAAACATCGCTTCTTTTTGAAAAATACGCTTCTGATGGTTGCATATTCTCAAGTGAGTTAAGACAGAGGATGATGAAATGAGGATAAGTGAATGAGCAACATGAATGCACCTTTAGATGAACAAGTGTTTATTGCATTGCAGGCTTATGAGGAACTTAAGCAGGGCGCTGAAATTGATGCTCTTGCTAGTGATCATTTAAATAAAGAGGAGTGCAAGCTTAGCTTTACCGACATTGTGCATTGCGTCAGGCAGCCGCAAGCCCTTGCGTCTGCTCGTCACTTAAGTATCATTAACACATCCATAGATTATCGACGCAAGTATCGATTTGTCCTCATGCAACTCGCTTCCTTGCAAAGTCCGCGTCAAATCGCGGCAAGTAGCAGTGAGCAAGCATATCAACGTGTTGATGAGAACTTTACTTTGAGCATGAAACTAGTTGAGCAGGATAGGGCTGAGGTAAGCATGACGCTGCGCGCAGATTTCGCAGAAAGTAGCGCAGAGCTGTTGGCTGAGCAAGCGTATTTGCATAGCGAGACAGAGCAAGAGATTGGAGTTGTTGTGCTCAATACTGAGCCTTGTGAGCGCGGACGTTTTAGTGCACTTATCAATGCAAAGGGTGCGCACTTCGCTAATCTTACCAATATTAACTCCCACCTTTATGTGACCTTTTAATTAATGTCAGAGCCTGTACACGTATTTATCGCAAGCACCACAGGCTTAGTTTCTATCGACGCCATTGCTCATCGCAATGGCCAGTCTTTAGCATCATTTGTAACCATTGCAGGCGGTTCAAAAGTATCTGCAATTACGCCTAGCTATCGCCACTTTGTTGATAAAAACACCAGTCCGCTGGCGGCGTATTTTCAACACGACAGCTACCACATGGTGATTGCTTCAGACATTCATCAGGGAGAAAGTTGGCAATTCGCCTGCGGTTTGGCCCATCTTTTATATGCCAACAATGCTCTTGGAGACGGCCAAGTAAAGCCAGGCGACAGAGTGATCATTGCCAGTGGCGAAGTTGACGCAAGTAATGCAAATATTCGTTTGGTCAGCCATCTAGCGCAAAAGTGTATACAAGCACAAAAGCAAATTATGACTTGGCAAGAGCAGCGCTGCCGAATTGATTTTTTAGTGCCCGAAGAAAACTACCGGCAACCTTTACCTGATGTAGCCTTCGAGCTAACACCCATAAGCAATATTGCAGATGCAGAGCACTTGTTGTTGGAGCAGGGGCTTATTGCAGCCCCCATGGTTGCTGAACAAAATACTCATTTGCCGAGCAATAAACTAAATCTAGGTTTAATAAGCAATAAACTAGCAAACACAGACTTGTTTAACAAAAGACTATTCCTTGATGTCATAAAAAGTGCATCGCTTGATTTATCAAAGTATAAAAAATATTTAAAAGCACTGCTTAGTTCGGCACTGCTGTTAATTGTGATTTGGCTTGCCGTTAATTGGATAATTAATGCCAACAAGTCAGCGGAGATAGTATTGAGCTATCAACAAAAAACATTGGGTAGCTGTGAATCGTCAACTGCAAATACATTATTATTGAGCAAACAAGACGCCTCTGTTATCAGTTTTAATGCTGTGAAACTCGCTACGGTGTGTGATATTTCCATCGCCTTTAAACACCTCGAGCAAGCGCCGAGTAAAGTGTGGTTAGTGGCCGACTCTTACACATTAATAGCGCTTAGTGCAACTGAAGCAGAAGATGAAAATGTGCGTGAATACTCTGTTCCTATTCCGCAGTGGCAAGAGGAATCTCGAGAATATTTTTTAATTGCGTTTTCATCGAAGGTCGATGAAAGTGACAAACAAAGCCTCCGTGACTATCTAAAAAGTTTGCATCAACAAGAAACATCCGTTTCACTCGAGAGCTTGATCATGTGGACCAATAAACAAAATATAGCGGCCCGTATTATTCGTCATCACCTAGAAAAATAAAAAAACAAAAATAATTTTCGCTATCCACAAAATATTCTCCTAAACGTTTCATATCCCTAAATAACGAACAAATGGGGATGACTATGTTTAACAAAACTCACTTAACAAAGATATGTTTCGTCGCTATGGCTTGTGTTGCTGTTGCCGGCTGCTCAAGCACTTCAACAGAGGTCACCGCACCGGTTGATAAAGCCTACTCGCTGGGACAAAGGGTTAATACAGACTGTTGGGCGAAAGTTCAGCAAAGAGAACAAGCTGTTCGAACTTCAAACAGTCCCGCTCAGTTTATGGCACTAGCCAAACAAGCAGACAGATGTGTACAAGACATTCGCTTTTATCCCGAGCACCCAGATAATCAGTTAGGCATGCAGCTAAATGCCTTAGCCGTGGTGAATTACGTAAAAAGCGGCGAACTGGAAATGGCGCGAGATTCATTAAATGAATTTACCCATCGTTTTGCACAGCAGGACTTAGTGTTTGGTGACTACACCTCATTTATCGATACCGCCACCGCGCTCTTAGAGCCAGACTTGTCGAATAGACAGCTCGCCATGCTCAATATTAATCCAACGCTGCGCAGTGAACTTAACCGAGCTCGTCAGTGGTCATTGCAATAAGCGTTTGCAGTAAGGCTACAGAACATAAATTTACCAATATAAGGATAAACTCATGCGGTTAAATAAAACACCTATTATCGGCTTAATGGCGATGGCAACTCTATCAGCGAGCGTTACGTGTGCAACTGCCTTTGCGGCTACTTCTCTTGCTATGACTTCTTCTGCTACGACTAGCTCTCAGCAATGGCAGCCAGTATCGGCTGAGTCACTTATGGAGCTGCCAGCAAACCTTATTGAAAAGCGTATCCAGCAAGATTTTAATATGTCGCCAATGGCCTCTGAGCTACTCAGCTTAGAGCAGGCTATTGGCGAGCAAAGTAGTCAAATAAAAGCGGTTCAGGAACTAGTTTCGGATGCGCCAGCCAATGAAATGATTGATGAGAAAGTCAGCTTGGTGCAGCTCAAATCTAACTTCTTAGACGATATGCAGCTCGGCCATAAATTGCGCCAGGACGCATTGAATCAAAAAATTGATGTTTACCAAGATGTATTAGAAAAAATGTATCAAGCCTCTAACCGTCAACAAAACGAAGCTAAATTTGTGCTTAAACAGCAGCAGGAAGCAGCACGCCAGCGTATGGAAAAAGTTATGGCGCAGGTAGATGAAACAATCTCTGCACAAGGCTATACCAGCCAGAGCCCTTATGCTGATGAGTTTGCAAAGAACTTAGCGAAAATTGAACAGCTCAAAGAGGCAATTAGCAATCATCAGGCGAGCATGGCTGCAAAAGTAGACGGTATTGAGGTAAGCACTGAGGAATACATCAGGCAGCTATTAATTCAAGCTTCTAGCGAACAGTCTTTACTTGACCAAGAGGGCTTAATGCTCAGCTATATGTCAAAACTCGTGGCGCTAGATGCGCAGTCACTGGAATACGCTATTAGCGACCAACAAGCTGGCGATGATGTGCTAGCACAACCAATGACGACACCGGCAAAGTCAGTAGATTTATTTTTATAAGCTTAACGCTTTTATTAGGAGAATAGTTATGAAAACGACTCACCATTTTATTGCTGCTGTGTTATCGAGTGCAGTGTTGCTCGCAAGTGCAGGCAGTGCAATAGCGAAAGACAATATCTTATCTTTGAGTAATTTAGAAAGAGAGCGCTCAGCATTAATTCACGACATGCTAGACCCTGAACTAGCGTTTGAGCAGCGCGCAGAGAAACTACAAAAACGTCAGCGTCAGCTCACTGATATGGAGCGCATGGTAATGCGCGATGAACGCTTAATCTCGTCTCAAGACTTCAGAGTGAAACGCGCATTCAGCGCCTATGAGTTGACGTTTTTAGTGCACGCAGGGGCTGAAAAACAGCAAAGCGCAAGCTCTCAATGGCTCGAACAAATCAACTTTGATTCGACAGCCGTGATGAACGCATCAGCGAGTTACAAGTAATGTCATCGCTTATGGCCAGTATGAGCTCTGCGCCATTGGGCAAAGGCTTGCAATATGTCTATGTGACAATTGGTATTGCTGTGATTGCTCTCGCCATTGTTAGTTTTGTAACGCAAATGACCCTTGCCGACCTGTTGGCACATGTAGAGCGTTTGTTTGGATTAAGTTTTATTGTTTTATTTAGTGCGTTGTCGGTTTTAGCGAGCTATTCGGTATTCCGTTTGCACCGAGACAAAGGCTCAATGTTATGGACAGAAGTTGGCTTACAGGCGGCAAATGGCATTTCAACACTAGCGCTAACCTTTACATTGCTCGGTATTAGTTTGGGCATAGGCAGTTTGTCGAATCAGCCGCTAACGCCTGATACCGTGCAAAATATTATTGGTCAGTTAACCGCTCAGTTTTCGATGGCTTTTATGACAACCGTAGTGGGTTTACCTTGTGCAACCTTATTCAGAGCCATCATAGGCGTGATGTGCACTAAGTATGCAAGTGACAATAGCAGTCAGCAGCAATAGATATTTCTGCTTTGGAGTATACAAGATGAAAGTATTATTTTTTTTAATTAGCTTGGTGGGTGCGGCATATTTAATCGTGTCATCTTTAGAACTTGATGTTTTTAATATGTCACCTAAAAATACGCTCACTTCGAATGAGAGACTTACACAAAAGAGCGACAAATTAGCGTCAGCTGAAACAGGCACAGAAGCAAGCAATATAGCGCTAGCATTGGCTAAAATAGATGCCATTCAAGCCTCATATCAAATTATGCAGAGTAAAATTGAAGGGATTGAAAAGACGAACCAATCGCTAGAGACACAGCTTGCCAACTTGCAATCGAATAAACTTAAACCTCTTAGCTCACAGCCTGTTCAGAGTAAGCCATTAAGTGAACCAGACTCACATTCCTCATCAGTGCAGCTAGCGTCTGCAAGCCCGGTTGCTCCTTATTTAAAGGAAGAAAGTGCACCACTGGCGTTTACCGCTGACAATGAAGCTCAGTCGAATCTAGCAGCAATAAGTCGCGCTAGCGAAGCGTCATTGCAAAACAATGAAAACAGCGCCCAAAACAAACGGCTTCAGCAACAAGCATTGCTGAGAGATTTAGCGCAAAAGCGTCAGTTTGCTGCTATCGATGCTCTGCAAACTAGCGCTCGATAGTTCTGAAACATCCCCTTGATA
>CAYQMI010000008.1:0-22544 GCA_964418575.1 uncultured Glaciecola sp. | reverse complement strand
TTCAGTTGTGAGGCAAAGTGTTGTGAGGAATATCGCAGTAACCAAGGCAAGCATCAGTGACTCGCCCCAGCTTAAATGGGGTATGGCCTGTGTACTGATGCTCTTAGCTCTTTTACTTGCTGGCTACGTTTTAGAACAGCTTCAGGCGAAAGAGGCGCAGTCCTTCAAAAGCGAAGCTCATTTACAGAAAACTACCCAACAAAGTATTGCAAGTGAAACACCAAAGCAAATGATGCATTTAGTTGATATCAAGTTGCCTCCTGCGCCAGCAGTGAATTCTCTTCAAGAAGCAAATAGCGGCAAGGGTGAAGTAGCGAAGTCCAAAGTACTTCATAAGCAAGCAGCGTTACAAATAAAACCAAGCACCCACAAAATTGAAGACAATCACTCAGAGAAAACACTCGCCAGCATTCAAAGCGATATAGCCCAAACCTCACACGCTGCGATAAGTCAGATTGCAGAACAGCTTACACCAGAACAGATAAAGGCTGTGCAAAAAGGACTCATGAACAAAGGCATGTCAATTTCGCTCCCCGAGTCGCAAGCTCTGCGCGAGCGCATGATCACTTTTTTATATCAATGCGTGGGTGTAGGCCTCGCGTCTTTAAGCAAGCAGGCTTCGGGGCATAATTTGATGCCACTCACGCCTATGCCACAGCATCCCAGTGCTATAGTGCGTAAAATTTCAGGTGAAATCAGTCAAGGTGAAAGGCGCTTGCAACAGGCATATGCGCCAAACACGGCCTTAGTGCGAGTGTATCCCATGGACTTTGATAAGGAATTATCTGTGCGCATCGCTAATGAACTAAAGCAACGCGAATTGAATCAGTTTACAGCGCAGTATGACTTACTTGGCAGGCGTTTGTCGGTTAGCAATATTACTTTGAATGGCGAGGCTATAAATCAGACTTGGTTAATATTCGATGGATATGCGCATCCTTGCCGTTTATAATTTTAACTATTAGTTATAAAGGTGAGGTTTTGCCCCGGTATGACAAAGGAAGTATTAGCACTCAAAAGAAGCAGAGTAAGGCGATTTGTAGCAACGAGTGCTTTTTTAATGTTGTGTCCAGTTACAGCCTCAGCCAATAGCCTGGTGTCGCCGAATCTGCTAAATAGCGACGCGATCGACGAATCTGATTTTTTAATAGTTTATGATAATTTCACCCCGCAGCAGGTAAACCAAGTGATGGTCTATGCCACACGATTTAAAGGTTATGAGCAGTATGAAGTTTTGTCGCAGCACAGTAGCGATACACAAATGCACTATATTTCATCGATTGATGCGCCGCTGTTAAGTTTTAATTTCTCGCAAACTTTTGAAGATTTAAAATGGGACGTGATCACCCAGCAAGTGGGTAATCAATATCAATTTACCTTTGTAAGAGAGCAACCAAAGCCGCTGCCATATGGAGTGTGGTAAGTAAATAAGCCTAATTTAGCAGCAGATAAACTACATACAATGCGCCAATCATAATCGGTTGATGTAACAAATAGATCATTAAACTATGTTGACCTGGCCACACTAAAGCAGATGAAAATCGTGTATTCGCATACTTGCCTAAAGGGTCGTCTCTAAACCATTGACTGTGGCCAAGTGTAATACCAAAAAACACCATGCCTAACCAAGGCACTATGGCAACGAAATCGTTGGTATAATCAGGCAGACTATCAAAGAGTAAATGAAAGGGCCATCTTGGAATAAGCAGGCCGCTTGCGCCAAGGGCAAAGAAGCCAATTCCAATACAAAAGCTTAATTTAGGCCTACCTGCAAACCAAACGCATATTAAGCTGGCCAAGGCTAAAAAGTGAAGCACGCCAAAAAATATCCAGTTGCTACGTATGAAAATGTAGCTGCCAATAGATATCAGCAGTGCACCTGCGCTAATTTGCATGACGCGTTTGAAGAATTTTCGATATTGTATTACGGGGGTGTGAGCAAATGAAAGAGACACTCCTAGCGCGAGAAAAAACAGCGTTACAATAATCCATCTAAACTGAACCCATCCTTGGCCGTCTGGAATATTCCAGGTGTGCCATAGGAACAAACGTAAATCATAGATAAAGTGAAAAATCACCATTAGTACGATTGCCGCGGTGCGAGCGAGGTCAAGGGTAAAGTTACGATGGTTATTTACAGGCATATATAAACAAAAAGGCGCAATAATGAATCAGTTAAAAGGCTAGCATAATCATAAGCTAGGCTTATTGCGAATGTTGGAAGTAAAAATAAGCACAATTTAAGCGATCGACAGCGCATATGAGGGCGTAATCAATTAAGTAGCAGTATTTGAAATAACAGCGCATGGGCTTCACGATATAAACAATAAACTAGCTCTTACTATGACTCGCTTGAGATAACAAGCGCACAAAGGCAAAAGTAACTTAATAGAATGAATTCAGGTTTACCCAACTCGCAAGAACTCTGGTTCCTTCCTTTAGGGGGTACCGGTGAAATTGGTATGAATATGAACCTCTATGGCCATAGCCAGAGCTGGTTAATGGTGGACTGCGGGGCGACGTTTCAGTCTCCTCTCAATCCTGAAGATGACAATGTTGTGGGGGCTAAAAAATATGATGTTGTTGCCGCCGATCCCAGCTTTATAGAGGCTAGAAAAGACAGTCTTTGTGCCATCGTGCTTACTCATGCACACGAAGACCATATTGGCGCCGTTACAGCTTTGTGGCCTAATTTGGGCTGTCCAATTTACGCTACGCCATTTACCGCTGAGGTGTTAAAGCGTAAGTTTTATCAACGCGGAATATTCGAAAATTTGCCTATTTTCATTGTGTCGCCGAATACAAGTCTCGATATTGGTCCTTTCACCATAACCTGGCTTGATATCACGCACTCATTGCCCGAACCACAAGCAATTAAAATCACCACTTCGTTAGGCACCATTTTTCATACTGCCGATTGGAAAATAGACGCATCGCCCGTGTTAGGCACACCATTTAGGCCTCAAATATTTACCGACCTTCAGAATGAAAATCTTTTAGCCATGGTTTGCGACTCTACCAATGCACTGAGGCCAGGTTATTCTCGCTCCGAAAAGGCTTGTGAAAAGGGCTTAGGAAATATTATCAGTCGAGCCAAAGGGCGAGTAGTGGTTACCTGCTTTGCAAGTAATGTCGCACGCTTAATTACATTGGTAAAAATAGCCAATAGTGCAGGGCGTTATGTAGCCTTATTTGGCCGTTCATTAGAAAACATGGTAAGCGTGGCGAGGAGATGTGGATATTGGCCCGACGATTTGAAGTTAACGCATCGCAGACATATTGGCTATTTACCCCCTCACGAGATAATGATACTTGCAACTGGGTCGCAGGGAGAGCCGAGGGCTGCATTGGGAAGGCTTGCCAATAATGCGCACAGTGATTGCGAACTGGAAGAAGGGGATTGCGTGATATTCAGCAGCATTACTATTCCTGGGAATGAAAAGCCTGTTGCGAACATCGTAAACAAGCTTACCGAAGCTAAAATCGATGTATTTCAATCAGAGCATACTGAGGAAATTATCCATGCGTCAGGTCATCCTAACCAAGGGGATTTGTCTGATATGTATCATTTTGTTAAACCACAAACAGCTATTCCAGTGCATGGAGAGGCAGAACATATGAAAGCGAACGCTGAAGTGGCAAAAGCTGCGGGAATTAAAAAGCAACTGCTTGGTAAAAATGGAGATTTGTTTATATTAAAGCCTACTACCGCGATAAAGCGCAATTTTGTGAAGGCGGCACGTATTCCAATCGATACCTAATAATGCTGAGCGGGGTAGAATAGCGGGATGAAATTTAGTTTTATGACCCAATAGCTTATTGCCTTACTTAACTAAAGCCGATTTATCTAAAACAGACTTTTTGTATCAACGGTGATGCTGCGCTTCTTATTTTAGTTCAAACATTTGTTAATAGAATTACTAAACGCTTTGTGATAAAACATAAAGCAGTACTGTATGGTATAGCGCATAAAAGCGCGATACAGTTTTTAGTCGCCTAAATTTGGTGGTCTCATATGGCAAATGTCTGCTCGACGTTCTCACCACTGCATAAGCTATTGTCTTGCAACGCTCTTTTGCTGTGCGTTTTTTTGTTCTTCACCTTTTTTTCCTCGTTAACATACGCAGCAGACTCGGGCCCAAGTATACTTTCACCTAGACTTAGCTATCTAGATACTAACAATGGGCTGTCGCAGGATACTGTAGAGGCGCTGTTGGTCGACAGTGAAGGCTTCTTATGGATTGGCACAGAAGATGGACTGGACCGGCACGATGGTATTGAAACTATCAATATTCCCGGTAAGGATGGCTCACTCGAGAATAATCCCGTTTATACTATTTTTGAATTAGACGAGCATCACTTACTGCTCTCTACTTCGCTATCGGGAATTTTAAAGTTTGACCGACGAGACGGCTCTACAACTACCTTTCTTAAAAAAGGCTATCGCTTCGACCCTCATTGGGTTCAGTACGCAGATGTCATTATTCGAGATAGGCAAAACAACGTAGTGATTGCGCTGAATGAGGGGGTTTATCGCCTGCATGCTGAAACAAATGAGCTAGAAAGTGTGTTTGAGCTGTCTGACCAGCAGATTCAAAACGGTGAGAGTATTCGAACTTTATATGCCCATGAGAATACTTATTTTCTTGGTACAACCCATCATTTATGGGCGCTCGATACTCTAAGCGGTATTTTACATATGGTAGTGCATACCAACAATAAAAGTGAAGGCGCCAATAATGTAAAACGCTTGTTTTCACCCGACGGCACTTCTTTATGGGTGGGTACAGTTGAGGGGCTCTATCAAGTTAATATTCAAGAATTGCTTAAACACCTTTTTGAATCATGGGATGCACCTCAAATTGGTGTAATCAGTGCAAGTCGAAATATATGGGATATTCAAGAAGGTGAAAGTGGGCAGATATATGTTGGAACTGATATCGGTTTATTTGAAACAGACTTAGAAGGCAGTAAATTTGAGCACTTGTTTGAGTTAAGCAAACAATACCAAGTGTTATCTAATGCCGACATTATGGAAATAGAAAGCGATCATTCAGGCAATATGTGGTTTGCTACTTATAGAAGTGGCGCCATGATGTGGTCACCCAGCAGTTTAGCATTTACAAACGTGTATGCTTCCTTTGCTAACGACGTACAAAAAAGACTAAGCAACAATACGGTAACTGACCTTTTTCAGCACTCAAGCAGTGATATCTGGATTGGCACGACAAATGGTTTGAATCGCTATGATTTAGTGACTGAAACTATCACTCAGTATCTGGTCAGTGATGCAAAAGACCCTAGCTATACTCAATCTGATATATTTGACATCAATGGTAGAACCAGAGGCAGCCTATGGTTGAGTCATGGAGAGGGTATAGCAGAGTTTGATATCGAATCTGGAGAGCTCTTACCAAACTCTCGTTTTAATGAAAACATTCAAAGCATGCTCAACATCTTTGCATATTCAGCTTACGTAGAGAGCGAAGATATTCTTTGGTTGAGTAATGATGCAGGTATCGTAAGGGTTGATTTTGCAAATGGTCGCGTTTTTAAAATTCCCCTTAGTGAAGACAGTTTACATTTAGCGTCTGCCTCAACAGCACAATTTTTGGGTTTTGATACCAATACCAAACAAATACTCCTTTCCACTGCCGCAGAGCTTTGGGGCATTAATGTAGAGGATAATTCTCTGCGCTTACTCCATTCGGCAGAGCAAGATGGGGCAAATGTGATGAATACCCCAACGAGTTGGCTGCGTGATAACAAAGACAACTTTTGGCTTTCGTATCTTGGCATCGGTATCTACAAGTTAGATGGCGTAACCCTCTCTGAGCTTGCCTTATATAACAAGAAAAACATCTTGCCGAGCAACACCGCATACAGCCTTGCGCAGGATAGTTCAGGAGACATTTGGTTTTCCTCTCATTCAGGTATTCATAAGTTTTCGGTAGATGATGAAACGGTAACAAGTTATGGCTATGCCAGTGGTTTGGCATCTTCAGAGTTTAATGAGGGCGCGTTTGTCAAAATGTCCGACTCTAGACTCGCCTACGGCGGTAATCTTGGATTTACGATTTTCTCGCCAGAAGAATTGGAAAAAGGCACCAAGCAAGAGTCGCGTGCACCACTTATAACCGCTGTGTCTGTGGCTAATCGGGACCTCAATCTAGCCTATGCAAATTTAAGTGGGGAGTCTATCGTATTAGAGTCTGACGATGTTGGACTGACCTTAAAATATAGCATGCTTAATTTCAACAAGTCTGATGTGAATACCTATCAATATCGTATTATTGATGACGGTAGGGTGACAAATTATCCACCGGTTTCAAGTAACGAAATCTTGTTACCAACACTGCAGGCAGGTGACTATAGAATTGAAATTCTAAACGCAAACGTTGGTAAAGGAGCAGAGGCAAAGGCGTTTATTAATGTTCGCGTAAAATACGCCCCTTATGCTTCTCCAATGGCACTATTCGCCTATTCGGCACTTGCACTATTAATTGCTTTTATTTTGCTGTGGCGCCGCTACCAAACTCAAAAAACGCTCAAAGCGGCAAGCCGAAGGGTTGCCGATTATAACTTACGCCTGACCAATGCGCTGAAAGCCAGTAACGCAGACATATGGGAATGGCAAAGTGATACCGACACTTTCAGCGGAGCGCGCTTGGTCAATGATTTGAGGTTACATTACGAGTCTATTGATTTTAACGACTTCATCGCTTTGTTGCACCCAGAAGACGTCGAACTTTATACAAAGAACTGGGAGCGTTTTGTCACTAAAGTCGACTCACAGTTTGATGTTACATACAGGCTTGTCGCTAAGGACGATAGTCAGCTGTGGTATCGCGACGTTGGCAGCTTAAAAACGCTAAAGAACGGCGTTCGTGTTGTTAGCGGAACATACACAAATTTAACAGAAGCAATGGCTGCTAAAGAAAAATTGAAAGTGTTCGGCGAGGCTTTTAATCACACACGGGATTGGGTAGTCATATTCGATAAAAAAATGCATCCGATCGCAGCTAACCCATCATTTATGCAGGCCTTTGGAATTGACGATAGGCGAACACTTGGTCCGCAAATACAGAGAGTCAATGAAGAGCACAAAAGCAACTTAAAGCTTCTGCACAATCAGTTATTAAGTTTAAAAGCGGGAGAGCGCTATAAAACCGAGGCGACGCTTGATATCACTGGCAACAAAATGACCCTGCTCGCTGATGTGAAAGCTATTCCTAAACGCGAAAATCAGTTTAAAATTGACCACTATTTATGTATTTTTACGGATATAAGCGAGCAAATCCAAGCGCAAAAAGAGCTTCAAAAGCTCACCAACTATGATGTATTAACCGGACTGATTAACCGCTCTCTTTTGATAGAAAGGCTCAGACAAGCAATTCATTATTCAAAACGGCATCTCGAAAAATTAGCAGTCCTTTTTATTGATCTCGACCGTTTTAAACCCATCAACGATAGTTTTGGCCATCAGGCAGGTGATAAGGTTTTAATAGAAATTTCAAAACGTTTAAGCTCAAAGTTCAGAGGTCAAGATAGTGTTGCTCGTATAGGTGGTGATGAATTTGTTATTGTACTTAGCGAAGTCAAAGATAGCGCCTCAATTGATAAGCTGTGCAACGATGTATTGCGAATGCTCACAAAACCTATTTCTATTGACCATCAATCTGTGAACATATCTGCAAGTATTGGCATTGCAATGTATCCAGATAACGCCACCGACGCTGAACACCTTATCCGCAACGCCGATATTGCGATGTACCGTGCTAAGGAAAAGGGTAAAAACACCTTTACCTACTTTGCCAGCGAGATGAACGAAAAAGTTCACAAAGATATTTTGCTCACCAACAAGTTGAAAGTAGCTTTACTACAGCACGACTTTGTAAATTACTACCAACCCATTATAAATCTTCATACTGCTAAAACAGAGGGCTTTGAACTTTTGCTCAGATGGTTTGACGATGATGAGATGGTTTCACCAAATGTGTTTATTCCACTTGCAGAGCAAATCGACTGCATCATCGAAATGACAGAGCAAGCGATTGAAAAAGCGATACAAGATCTCAACCGTTGGTATCAACAAGGCTTTAGCGGTTACGTATCTGTAAATTTATCAGCCAAGCACTTTAAGCGCGCTTTCAACGCCGAAATGGTCTTGGGACAATTAGAAAAATATCATTTACCGGTAAGTGCAGTGCGCTTTGAAATTACAGAAAATTTATTAATGGAGAACAGCCTGCTCAGTGCAGGTTATATGAATGAGTTAAGACGATTTGGATTCAAGATTGCGCTTGATGACTTTGGTACCGGGTATTCGTCACTCAAATATTTAAAAGATTTCCCAATCGATATTCTCAAACTAGATAAGTCATTTGTTGACGATGTCACCACCGATAGCGCCTGTGCTTCAATCGTATTTTCTACGCTCGTGATGGCTGAACTGTTGAAGGTCGATACAGTAGCAGAAGGAGTGGAAACTCATCATCAGTTTAACTATTTCAGAAACAGTAAATGCAAATTGGTACAAGGTTTTTATTTCTCACGGCCTGTTCCAGTGAAACACACTGATGAAATGGTGAACAAAATATGGTTTGACGTCAGCAATGATAAGCCGCAAAACGTGATTACGATGCAGTCTTCTGCTACTAAAAATGGCAAAAATAAGGGCTAGGAAACAATATCACTGAAAAAACTGAGTAATTATCATGAAAAATCAGTTGTTAATACTGAGCAATCTTGCATTATTATGCGTATGTGAATGTAATGTAAAAACAATGAGAATTATTTGGAATGGCCATGCCTTTAGACAATCTTAATGCCGACACAAGCAACCCAGTTGCCAACGAAGCTGTAATTACCCATACAGTAACATCGCCCCTTAGCATGCTTTATAAGTGGGAAGCAGAGCAACCTGACCAACATTATCTAACACAGCCACTAGCCGGCGGAGAGTCACGCACATACACTTGGGCACAAACCGCAGCAGAGGCTCGTAAGGTTGCATCTAAGCTCATTAGCTTAAATTACGAACATGGCACTCGTATTGCCATTTTGGCGAAAAATAGCGCTGAGTGGCTTATTACTGACTTAGCAATAATGATGGCGGGGCATGTATCAGTGCCGATTTTTGCAACTGCTGGTAGCGATACTATTTCTTATGTAATAGACCACGCTCAATGTCCATTATTGTTTATAGGTAAACTAGATAGCGATGAAGCAGTGCGAGAAGTGATTGCTGAAAAAAACATCACGACAGTCAACTTACCTTATCCTGATTTACCCGGTGCAATATCTTGGGAAGAGTTCACCGATATCTTACCGCTTAGCGAAAACCCAGTGCCGGATATGAATGAGATTATGACCATCATTTATACCTCTGGTAGTACTGGGCAACCTAAAGGTGTTGTACATACCTATCAAACTATTTGTTGGGCAGCGCAAAACTCTTTGAATGCGCTGACAGTGAGTGACACAGATAGAATAATGAGTTACTTGCCTTTGGCACATATCACCGAGAGAGTGCTTGTAGAGCTTGCTAGCTATTATTCTGGCATGACCTTGCATTTTGTTGAGTCTCTAGATACGTTTGCCAGAGATGTAAAAAATTGCCAGCCTACACTGTTTATTTCTGTGCCTCGATTATGGACTAAATTCCAAATGGGTGTACTGGGTAAAATTCCACAGAAGAAACTCAACTTTTTATTGAGTATTCCCTTTGTTGGTAAAAAGATTGCGGCCAAAATTCGTGGTGAGTTAGGTTTAGGTTCTGCGCGTTTATGGGCTTCAGGTTCTGCACCTCTAGCGCCTGCTACAATTGAATGGTTCAGTCGCATAGGTATTGATATATCTGAAGGCTGGGGTATGACTGAAAACTGCGCTTACGGTACAAGCAGCGTGCCTTTCAGACACGATAAAATTGGCAGCATTGGGCGTGCTTACGATGGCGTTGATCTGCGTATAGCCGAAGACGGCGAGATTCAAGTAAAATCGCCTTGTAATATGATTGGATATTATAAAGATCAAGAAAAAACCAGTGGCGTATTTACTAACGATGGCTACTTGCGCACCGGTGACAAGGGTGAAATCGATTCAGAAGGTTACGTTCGCATTACTGGGCGTTTAAAAGACATATTTAAAACTGAGAAGGGCAAGTATGTCACTCCAGCGCCTATCGAGGCAAAAATTATGGAAAACCCGATTGTTGAGCAGGTATGTGTAACTGGTACTGGGCTCCCTCAACCAATTGCTCTTTTGGTGTTGTCGGAAGATGCACGCAGGCAAAACAAAGAAGACATCGCAAGCTCTCTAACGCAGACACTCAATACACTTAATGTAAAGCTAGAGAGCCATCAGCGACTCGATAGAATAGTGGTGTTTTCACAAGAGTGGTCAATTGAAAACGACTTACTTACGCCTACGCTTAAAGTGAAACGTCATGTGATTGAGGAGCGCTTTAAAACAATTATTCTTGGCGACTATCAAGATAAAATTGTGTGGCATAACGCCTAAGCATTTCGATGTGGTGTTAAATAAGGGCTTGCTAAATTAAACGCAGGCCCTTTTTTTATCAGATGTTTACTTGCTACCAGAAGATCCAAAACCGCCTTCACCGCGGTCGCTACTGTCGAAGTCATCTACCACCACAAATCTAGGTTGAATAATTGGCAAAAATACAAGCTGTGCGATGCGCTCGGCCACTTCAATCGTGTAACTCTCTTGACCTCGATTCCAACAAGAGATAAATAGCTGTCCTTGATAGTCAGAGTCAATAAGCCCAACCAAATTACCTAACACGATGCCTTTTTTATGCCCTAATCCAGAGCGCGGCAGGATAGTTGCTGCCATACTTTTGTTTTTCATGTGAATGGCTATGCCGGTTGGAATTAATTCCGTTTGTCCTGGCAGCAACGTTATCTCTTGGTCAATACAGGCGCGTAAATCTATGCCTGCAGAACCTTCGGTCGCGTACGTGGGCAGTGGAATGTCCTTACCAATACGATCATCGAGAATTTTTACTTCAACTTGTTGCATGATTTGTTCCTATTTTATGCGTTATTTGAGGCCTAATCTGCCACTCAGTAAAGCATGATGCCACAGACATCATCAGTAAATCTACGTTTCCCCGCTAATAGGGTAATTTTCGCTATTTTATGGTGCGCAACGCGCTTAGATTGCACCAAAGTGGGAATTTATATTTAGCTTTGAACTGTGCAAAATTATTTAAGTTTTTGATAAATATAATTAATTTAAGTTGGCAACCATTTTGCAAAGCATCAAGTGTTGTGTGTGCTTTGATGCAGAAATTCATGGATTGATTTTTCTCATCGAAGTTTTAACTCGGCGCTTGCTCGTGTCCAGTGAGCGTCGAGTTTTCCCCTCGTGTCCCTATTTATTCGCCAATCATACATATTGAACTTAAATTTGAAATAGAACTTACTTTTGCAGGTTCGCTTACGCTTGTTTTATCGAAGAAACGTTCGCGTTTGGGTTTGAGAAGGTAAACAATTGTTTGGTGCGGCTCATTAGAGTATCGACATCGTGCAGCATGAGCGGTTTGACTAGTACTAATTGATTGGATTCAGCCTTAAAATAGTGGCTGGCTTCTTGGTAATGTTTGTCATCAGTTATACAGGCAAACTTAGTTACGTCCACATAGTTTAACCAGCCAACAATTAAACCCGCTTGTAAGACGCTGCCAATGAGTGATTCAATGTCATCTCGGATAGTGACAGTAGTACCAAAAATAGGACGGTCTGACATCGCCACATCGGTATGCTCGTCAAGCACCAAGGTCAACAGGTGTGCTGTTGCCTTCGATGTGTCTGCATGTTGAATGTTTGTGGTCAAACTTGCCATATAAATAAAAAGCCTCTTCAAATAATTATTGATAAACGTATAGCAATTATCTGAGAGTAATATAGCCTTTAGATTGAATATCAGTGATGATGTAGATCAATCTTTATTGAATAGTCGAATAAAAAAGGGGTTGGAAGTGAAATTTATAGTTACGCGTAACTCGTATTGGCGTTTATTTATAGCAGCTTTGCTGGCTCTAGCTGTGCAGGGTGTAAGTGTCGCAGATGAGCAAGAATTTTCAGGCTTTGTTGACATTGTTTATGATAAAAGCAGTGATTCGGTGCATTTGCGCATAGACGAATCGCAACTCGGCAAAGAAATGATCTTTCAAAGTAGTTTGCCGCGCGGAATAGGTTCAAACGATATTGGTTTGGACAGAGGACAACTTGGTAATACGCGTTTAGTTAAATTCGTGCGTTACGGCAATAAAGTTCTGCTACAGCAGGTCAATACAGAATTTAGAGCTTCATCTAGCAACTCTGCAGAGCGCTTGAGTATTGACGAGGCATTTGCAGACTCTGTTATCGCCGGCTTTACTATTGACAGCGAAGACGACGCAAGGCTTACGTTTGATTATACCGATTTTTTGTTCTCAGATATTCACGGCATCAGCGATAGATTAAACCGAAGTGGCCAGGGAGCATATTCTGTTGACAAGAGTCGCAGTGGCGTTTATTTACCGCGTACTAAAGCATTCCCTGAAAACTCTGAATTAGAAGCTTTGGTTACCTTTTCTGGTTCACCAAAGGGGCAGTATATTCGTGACGTGAGCCCAGATGCGAAAAGCGTGACCGTACATCTTCATCATTCTTTCATTCAATTACCAGACGATAACTACCAACCCAGAGTATTTCATCCTTTCTCGGGTTTTTGGAAACACAGCTACCAAGACTACAGCGCGGCAATTCAAGACGATATGGAAGTGAAATATATCCCACGCCACCGCCTGCATAAAAAAGACCCGAAAGCACAGGTCAGTGAAGCAGTTGAACCGATTGTGTACTACTTAGACCCAGGTATTCCAGAACCAGTTATGACAGCGCTCAAAGAAGGGGCTCAGTGGTGGGACCAAGCCTTTTCGGCTGCAGGGTATGCAAACGCGTTTCAAGTAAAAGTATTGCCCGAAGATGCAGACCCGATGGACGTTCGTTATAATGTGATCCAATGGGTGCACAGGGCTACACGAGGCTGGTCTTACGGCAGTTCGGTAGTAGACCCTCGTACGGGTGAAATCATAAAAGGGCATGTAACGCTAGGTTCATTGCGAGTGCGTCAAGATTATTTGATTGCGCTTGGCTTAACCAGTCCATTTACATCTGAATCAAGCGATACTAGTGAACAGTTAGAGCTTGCATTGAATCGCATACGTCAGCTCTCTGCACACGAAGTTGGTCATACGATAGGAATTGCTCATAACTTTGCTGCAAGCGAGAACGACCGTGCTTCAGTTATGGATTATCCTCATCCATTAGTGACCCTAGACAATGGCGAAGTAAACTTGTCGGATGCTTACGACATAGGCATAGGCGCCTGGGACAAATACGTGGTTACTTACGGATATCAGGATTTTGCAGTCGGTGTAGATGAGCGCCAAGAGCTTGAAAATTTAGTTGCCAGTGCGAAAGATGCCGGCTTTTTGTATAAGTCAGACCCCGACGCTCGCATACCCAAAAGAGCCTCAGCCGATGGGCATTTATGGGACAACGGTGCAGACCCAATCGATGAGTTTAAACGCGTCAGTGAGCTGCGCCAATTTGCCTTAAATAACTTTGGTATCGATTCACTGCCTTATGGAGAGCCTTTGTCTCAGCTAGAAGAGCGCTTAGTGCCAATTTATTACTCTCATCGCTATCAGCTAGATGCTTTAGTTAAGCAAATATCAGGCATTGAGTATGAGTATTCGGTGAAATCAACATGGGAAAATCCAAAAGCCGTCCAAGCTGTTGATGCAGATATTCAGCGCCAGGCGCTTGAGCTTATGTTGCAAAGCGCTAGCTCTGACTATTTAGCGCTTTCTCAGGAATTGCTAGAGCTTTTACCGCCTAAAGCTTACGGGAGCTCTCGCAATCGCGAAAGTATGGGCTCGCGCATGGGGATTGCGTTTGACCCGGTCACCGCCGCCGAATCAGCCGCTGCGTATTCATTGACGATATTATTAAGTCCCGAACGTTTGAACAGATTGTCGTATCAACATACCGTAGACTCTGAAATTCCTTCGGTGTCGGAACTTACTGAAAAGGTGTTCTCACGTTTGATTGATATAGACGGAGAAGACCCGTTAGAGTCTAGAATAAGGTATGTTGCGCTGAGTGTGTTTTTTGACAGTTTGAGCTCTGAAACCTTAGCTCCTGAGGCTAAAGTGGCGATGCAAGCTCAGCTGGTTGAATTTCACAATGACGTTTCTAAACAAAAGCGCGATCCCCAGTCGCGTGTTCTACAAAAGCACATAGAGCATTATTGGGATCATGGTGTTTGGCCATTGACTATGAAAATCATCCCATTGCCGCCAGGCTCACCAATTTAAGCGTGTAAAACAGCAAAAAGCCCATAATGTTTGGGCTTTTTTTGTGCTGGTTATATAACTCTAGAGTAACGAGTTTGATGCAAGGGCTTATCCAAATATTGGTCAAAGCTCATGCAGATATTGCGCACAATTAAACGCCCTCGGTCATGAATGACAATGCTTTGCGCGTTATTAGTAATTAGCTTATCTTCAACAAAGGGCGCTAGGTTTTGTAAACTTTTCGCAAAATACTGCTCGAAGTCGATGTTAAACTGCTTCGCAAAGGCGATTTTGTCGACGCTGAAATTACACATCAAAGCGTGAATTAAAGCGCGGCGAATTTCATCATCTTCAGTTAATTCAATTCCTCTGGCTATTGCGTTTTGTTTGTTATCAATTGCGCAGTAATAATCTTTCAGCTGTTTGTGGTTTTGAATGTAAACATTGCCGATACTGCTAATTGCAGATACACCAAGCCCAAGCGTGCTAACACCTTGAGTCGTTGTATAGCCCTGGAAATTTCTATACAGGCGCTTTTCATTTTTCGCTCTGCTTAGTTCATCTTGAGGTTTAGCAAAGTGGTCCATGCCAATGCATTCGTAGCCATGTTCTGTTAAATGACTAATTGCTTGACGAAATAATGCAAATTTTTCAGACGGGCTGGGCATCCATTCATTTTTAATTTTACGCTGGGCAGCGAAAAGCTGGGGCATATGGGCATAACTAAACAGTGATATGCGGTCTGGGTCCATTATCTGCATTTCATCAAGGGTATTTTGAAAGCTTTGCTGATTTTGATGCGGCAAACCATATATCAAATCAAGGTTAACTGAATTGAATCCTGTCTCTCGAGCCCGTTGAATAAGGTCACGAATAAACTGTGTGCTCTGTACCCGATTTATACTTTGTTGTACCACTTCATCGGTATCTTGTACCCCGATGCTGAGTCGATTGAAACCAAGTGAAGCAAGCTTATCGATATATTCCAAACTTATTTTGCGCGGATCGATTTCGATACTCAACTCGGCTTCGTCGTTAAAGCGAAAAGCATCGCGGGTAGCCTCGATTAAACGTGTCATCTGAGTAAGAGTTAAAAAGCTTGGCGTGCCCCCGCCTAAATGCAGACTGTCGACTTTGCAATTTTCAGCAAACTTAGCTTGCTGTTGTATTTCTTTAATCAAGTAATCTAAGTAAATATCAGCTTTGTGAGAGTGTCGAGTGACAATTTTATTGCAACCACAGTAGTAACAAAGAGAATGACAAAAAGGAATGTGCATGTACAAGGAGAGTTTATTGGCGTTTTCACTCTTGGCAAGAGTCTGTAAGGCTCCTTCAAGTAAGGCATCGTCATTGAGGGTATCAAATGCAACGGCCGTCGGGTATGAGGTATATCTTGGCCCTGCAGTGTTGTATTTGTGCATGACCTTTTGGTCGAAGTAGTCGTTAATGTTGTCGGTCAAGGACTGTGCTCGCTATTGTTTTATCGAAACTGTTATTTTTGAAACAAGACAAGAATTATCGATAGTAAATATGATTTTTAGGATACTAGCGGGCTTTGTATCGTGTTGTATTGATCTTGATTAATAAACTGCATATTTTCTATGAATGCCTCATTATCAACACAATCAATTACCTTTAGTCTATAAAAAGCATTAACCTAAAATTAACATGGTGCAACGCAAGTATTTATGGCAGAACTCTATTTAATTCGGCACGCTCAGGCGTCCTTCGGCAGCGACAACTACGACAAATTAAGCGAACTCGGGCATCAGCAAAGTCGACTCCTCGGGCAGTATTTTGGAGAGCGCGATATTCACTTCGACAAAGTCGTAACCGGTGACATGCTTCGCCATAAAGAGACGGCAGAAGGTATTGTGGGCAGCTTAGACAACTGCGTAGTTGACTCTGGTTGGAATGAGTTTGATTTTAACGCAGTGGTCACTGCATATTTGCGTCAATATCCACATTTTACACCCGCCAAAAACTCTCCGCGCAGTGATTGGTACAAAGTACTAAAGTCAGCCATGCTCGCTTGGTCAAATCAAGAGTTCGAGGGTTTGCCCGAGGATTGGACTGAGTTTGAGTCAAGGGTGGCAAGAGCCAAAGAGTCCGTATTCGCTTCTGGAAATAAAAGGGTATTGGTTGTAAGTTCTGGAGGAGCCATAGCGATTTGCTTGATGCAGTTGCTTGGGCTTACTATATCCAAAGCCATTGATTTCAACCTACAGATTAAAAACACCAGTGTTCACCACATCTTTTTTAACACCGCATCTGCGCAGCTGAGTAGCTTTAACAACGTACCTCATCTAGATGAACCTCAGCGTCAGCATCTCATCACGTACAGTTAACTTTAGGTCAAACAATATGAACTTCGACTACAGTGAAAAAACACTCGCTTTGCTCAAAAAATTAAACGACTTTATGGACGAGAATGTCTACCCAGTAGAATCTCAATATCATGACATGGTGGCCAATAATACAAACATGTGGCAAACACCGCCTTTGATGGAGGAGCTTAAAACAAAAGCAAAAGCTGCTGGCCTGTGGAATCTGTTTTTGCCCGAGGAATATCTTCCATTAGGCGCAGGTCTTAGCAATTTAGAATATGCGCCACTTTGTGAACAAATGGGAAAAGTCATGTTCAGCGGCGAAATATTTAACTGTAGTGCTCCAGATACCGGCAATATGGAAGTATTAGCAAAGTATGGCAGCGATACGCAAAAACAAACATGGCTGATGCCTCTGCTTGCAGGTGAAGTTCGCTCGGGTTTTGCGATGACTGAACCAGAGGTTGCTTCTTCTGATGCGACGAATATTGAAACGTCCATCATTAAAGATGGCGACGAATATGTGATTAACGGTCGCAAGTGGTATACAAGCGGCGCGATGAACGAAAATTGCAAAATACTGATCGTGATGGGTAAAACCGACACCAGCGCACCGCGTCATGAACAGCAATCTCAAATTTTAGTACCTCTAGATACCAAAGGTGTGACGGTAGTACGAGCGATGTCAGCAATGGGCTACTTAGACGAGCCAATTGGACATGCGGAGGTATTATTTGAAAACGTGCGTGTGCCGGCGGAAAATTTAATATTGGGTGAGGGACGTGGCTTTGAAATTGCTCAAGGTCGTTTGGGGCCGGGGCGTATTCATCACTGCATGCGCCTTATTGGTTGTGCACAAAGAGCGCTTGATATGGCCTGCGAGCGAGTGGAGCAGCGTATTGCCTTTGGACAGCCGCTATCAAAACAGCAGAGCGTGAGAGAAAGTATCGCACAAATGTATTGTAAGATTGAGCAAGCGCGTTTGTTAACCTTAAAAGCAGCAGATCAGATGGACCGATATGGTAACAAAGTGGCTAAAAACATCATTGCCGCAATTAAAATAGTGGCGCCAAAAATGGCTTGCGAGGTGATTGATGAAGCGATTCAACTGCACGGTGCGGCTGGTACATCGCAAGATACTATTTTGTCGGCTACGCTAGCGTATGCGCGCACAATCCGTCTGGCCGATGGTCCTGATCAGGTGCATATGATGCAACTGGGCCGCAATTTAATAAAAGCTCAAGCGGATAATAGTTAATAATGCGAGAGGGCATTAATGGCCCTCCAGATTTTTATAACTAAATGCAAAGGATGTATTTAATGAAAGCAATAGTGTGTCATGATTTTGCGCAAGTATCAGATTTGGTTTATGAGGAATTTGCCACGCCAAAGGCAAGTAAAGGGAATGTGGTAATAGACGTAAGCGCCGCTGGAGTAAATTTTCCTGATAGTCTTTTAGTCCAAGGTTTATATCAATTAAAACCTCAACTCCCGTTTATACCAGGCAGTGAAGTCGCCGGTACTATCAGCGAGATAGGTGAGGGAGTATCCCATTTAAAAGTAGGTATGCGTGTGCTGGCAATATGCAGTTTAGGAGGCTATGCCGAAAAGGTGGCGGTTCCTGCCAATCAAGTCATGCCCATCCCTGATACTATTCCACTAGATGAGGCCGCAGGTCTTATCACTGCTCATGCTACTGCTCATCATGCCCTGAAGCAGCGGGCGCAGTTACTCAAGGGCGAAACGCTGCTTGTTACTGGAGCCGCGGGCGGCACAGGCTTAGCTGCAGTACAAATTGGTAAAGAGATGGGCGCTAAAGTGATTGCCGCTTGTTCGAGTGACGAAAAATGCGAGGTTGCCAAACAAAATGGTGCAGACATTACTATCAACTATTCTAATCAGGATTTAAAAGAAACCCTTAAGTCACTCACTAAAAACAAAGGTATTGATGTAGTGTATGAGTGTGTGGGCGGGGATATTTTTAATGCTTGTTCGCGCTCAGTTGCATGGGCAGGGAGATTATTGGTAATAGGCTTTGCAGGCGGAGAAATCCCCAAGTTCCCAGTTAATTTGGCCTTAGTTAAAGGCTACTCAGTCGTAGGTGTTTTTTGGGGATCTTTTGTAGCTCATCAACCACAAGACTTTATGGCAAATATGAAAGAATTAATTAAGTGGTACGAACAAGGGAAAGTGAAAGTACATATTGATGAAACGTTTTCCTTAGAAAATGCGGTTGATGCGATAAACAAAGTCACGAGCCGTAAAGTTAAGGGGAAGGTGGTGTTAACTCCCTAAGCAAAAAATTAGCAAAAAAAATGGCCCCAAAAAGGGGCCATTAATGGCAAAGTTGCCTTTGCCTACCATGTTGAACTGTTTATCAACATATGTGAAAACGCTTAAATTCTGTCTAAAAGTTCTTTCGCAACAGGGTTATCTGCTAAGCCTTGTTCGTTTATCCAAGCCTGCAATGTTTTACCATCATTTTCTGGTTCCGCTAAAAGCTTTTTTGGCATCTTTTTAACCAAAAGCGTACCTGCTTCAACAGCGTTGTTTAAAATTGCTAGCTTGATAAGGCTATTTCCGCTGCAGCTGATCCCGTTGTAGTAGTCTCGCAGCTGTAATCGGTAGTTCGAACGAACGTTTTTCATCTTTTTACGCAACTCACCTTTGTCATCGGTTTTGACGATGTCGCAGATGTTAGCTAACGCGGCTTCAATTTCTGCACTGGCAGGCACAGAGAAGGTTAATGGTGCGATAGCGAGTAACGGTATAACTATCTTTTTCAACATGATGTTTGCTCCGTATGTTTGTCTCGTAACCAATCATAGTGCAAAACAAGCAGTGAAAAAGACCAGCAGTTGATACTAGGGTATGTGCTTTAATACGAACAATGAATGTTTTTATACAAGCAACATTTGGCAGTGTCATGCGCCTTTACCAAGCGGTTACGCCTCCATCTACCGCAATGCATTGGCCGGTCATATAGGTATTTTGTGGAGATAATACCAGAACCATTGCATTCACAATTTCATCAATGGTACTGATGCGTTTAATAGGTGCCCCCAGTCCAAGCCTTTCTTTTTCTTCTTGTGTGCTTAAACCTTCTATGTTCATGATATCGGTAGGGCTAAAGAAAGGGCATATTGCGTTAACTCGCACGCCATATCTTGCATACTCCACCGCGGCAGTTTTAGTCAATCCTATTACCGCATGTTTGGCGGCGCTATAAACACCACCTTTAGGCGCGCCACCTAATCCTGCGACCGAACTGATGTTTAAAATATGTCCGCTGCTTTGCTTCAACATGATTTTTGCTTGGTGTTTGATACCAAAGCCTACGCCCTTTACGTTTACCGCAAACTGACTGTCGTAAATCTCATTGGTCATTTCGTGCATCGGCCCTTGCGGATGAGCAATTCCAGCGTTATTAATCGCAAAATCTAAACGTTTATAATTACGCACAGCTAAATCAACGCTTTGTTGTGCACTTGCTTCATTTGCAACATCACACACCAAGGTTTCAGCTTGTTTAGGGTTTGGCAATAATTCGAGCGTTTCCTGTAAACTGCTTGCATTTATATCCGTGAGTATCAGTTTTGCACCACGTTCATTCAAAGCTAGCGCCAGAGACCTCCCAAATCCGCTGCCCGCGCCAGTTATCAAGCCTACAGATTCAGAAAAGTCGAGTAGTTTATCCATCTTGTTTTACCTTATTAAAAAATGTTACTGCATGTTCGATGAGCTGTTCGCCCACATCTTCTTGTAAAAAGTGACCACCGCCCTTGAGGAGGACATGCGCTTGCTGATTACAGCCAGGAATGAGTTTTTGCATGATTTTATCGCCACCAGCGGTGATTGGATCAGAATCACTGAACGCAGTAACAAACGGCTTTTTAAATTCCATAAGGGCTTTCCATGCTTCCCGATTATTTTCGCTTTCAGGATCATCTGGCCTTGTAGGCACTAACATTGGAAACTTCCTAACTGCACATTTGTAGGTTTCGTCTGGAAAGGGGGCGTCGTAGGCGTCAACAAGCTCTGGAATCATTTCATTCACTGTCGCTTTTTGAATCACGCGACCAACCGGAAACTTCTCTACAGTTTGCGAAAATTCCTGCCACTTAAAAAATGCTTCGCCCGGAGGATGGTCTCCCGTTGGCAGCATTGTGTTTGCTGCCAGAACAGCCGCGAAGCGCTCAGGGAACTTTGCCACGAGTCTGAGTCCGAGCAACCCGCCCCAGTCCTGACAAATAAGGTTAATGTTTGTACCTTCAAAGTTTAAGAAAAACCGCTCCAGCCACAACAAATGGTTTGCATAGGTATAAGGGCTTTGACTATCAAATTTGTCAGACTTTCCAAACCCAATTAGGTCTGGCGCAAGCACTCTGTAACCTTGAGCTTCCGCATGGCAAATCATTTTGCGATATAGGTAGCTCCACGTTGGCTGTCCGTGAAGCATTAAGATGATAGGGGCATCAGCTTCTCCATAGTCAACGTAGTGCATCATGAGTGGTTGCGATGCTTCACCAACATCGATATAGTTTTCTTGAAAACTGTAGCCTGGCAGTTTTTCAAACCTTTCTGGTGGCGTTTTGAGTACCTTCATATTAACCATTATTTTACATTTTTTTTACAGTATATCGATATTCTCACGTCCTCAACAATTCATTAAATTGACAATGCATTATTAATAATTCGTATTCTAGGCAGAAAAGCTACTTTCTTACTTACCCCGCTAAACATTTGTCTGGACACTAAGCGCCAATACAAATTCTTTACAAAAATCAATGAGCATCATTAGCTGTCTTTATTCCTTATCATTAAATCAATAAATTGGGCTGATATACTTCAATTGCGTTAATCTGCTAATAGAAGCCAACTGTTTAGGATAATTCTATGCAAATCGATAGCCAGTGTGTATCAATTGAACAACTATCAAACATCGCGATTATTACGTTAAATAATGCGCCTGTTAATGCTTTATCAAAAGCTGTTAGGCAAGGTCTTATGCTTGCAATAGACGCAGCTCTCGAGAACGACGCAGTAGAGGCTATCGTAATCAGCAGTGCATTACCCTTGTTCAGTGCCGGTGCGGATATAAGTGAATTTTCGAGCGCTGATTTAGAGCCAATGTTACCACAGGTCTTAAACCATATTGAAAGCTCTCCCAAGCCGGTGATAGCGGCCGTTGGTGGCAGTGCTTTTGGTGGCGGTTTTGAGTTGGCTTTAGCGTGTCATTACCGTTTCAGTTTTAGTGCAAATAAGGTGGGCTTGCCCGAAGTGCATCTGGGCATATTGCCTGGTGCCGGCGGAACGCAGCGCCTACCGAGATTAGTCGATGCAAAAACAGCCCTAGATATGGTTGTTACAGGCGCTCCAACTCCAGTTACGCGTTTAAGCGGTGTATTCGAAGCCTTAAGCGATGGCCCCGAGACCTTGCTTGAAACTGTGAAATCGTTTGTTAGCAATGCTATCTCAAAAGGACCACTACCGGTCTCTGGTATTGAGCTTTCTATGAATGCTGAAACAGAGGCGCTTTTTAAGGGCTACAGCGAACAAGTAAAGGCAAAAGCAAGGGGCTTCTTCGCACCACTTAAATGTGTCGAAGCTGTCAAAGCTGCTTATGAATTGCCATTTAACGATGGTTTAAAAGAAGAAGCTAACTTGTTCATGCAATGCATGCAAACGCCCCAAGCACGAGCGCAGCAACACTTCTTTTTTGCCGAACGAGCAGCAGGGCATATTCCGGGCCTGAGCAAAGAAGCAAAGACACGAGATATCAAACAAGTAGCTATTATTGGTGCAGGTACAATGGGCGGCGGTATTGCAATGAACTTTGCAAATGC
>CAYQMI010000007.1:0-52661 GCA_964418575.1 uncultured Glaciecola sp. | reverse complement strand
TTGTTGTGCGAACAAGAAATTAATGCCTTTTCTTTAAAGTACCCCCACCTTTCAGGCTTTGACTTTATTGAAGAGGTGCTTAACTACTTTTCATTTAGCTATTCTGTTTCTGACTCTCAAAGAGAAAGAATACCTGAAGCAGGAAGGGTCGTAATTATTGCCAATCATCCGCTTGGCTCTCTTGACGGCATGGCACTGATTAAATGCGTACGAGAAATTAGAAGCGATATAAAGGTGGTCGCCAATAAGATGTTAATGGCAAGTGAGCCCATGCGTGAACTCATGCTACCGGTTAATAACCTGCAGGGTAGTACCCCAAAACAAGAGCTGCAAAAAATTCGGGAGCACTTAAGTGATGGAGGTGCACTGCTTATTTTCCCGTCGGGTGAGGTTTCGCGATTAAGGCCTCAAGGCGTGCGAGACACCAAATGGCATCATGGTTTTTTACGCATGGCAAAAAGCAATCAGTGTCCTATTTTGCCCGTATACATTCATGCTAAAAATTCAGCGCTTTTTTATGGCGTTTCTATGCTGTTTAAACCAGCCGCCTCTGCTTTGCTGATCAAAGAGATGTTTCATCAAAAAGATAAAAACATTCACTTCAATATTGGTGAACTCATTCCCTACAGCGCCTTTTCTAACTTAAACCTGCCGGTTAAGGAGCAAGTAAAATTATTTAAAAAGCATTTGTATCGCATTGGCAGTAATAAAGCGCCAATTCTTCAAACGCAAACGGCTATTGCCCAACCCGAGGAGCGTCGTGCGCTTTTAAAAGCGCTTAACACCGAAGGTGAAATCATAGGTAAAACCTCTGATAGTAAAACGATTTATCTATATAAATACGGTCAAAGCTCGCCCATAATGCGCGAACTTGGACGTTTGCGAGAAATCACCTTTAGAGCGGTTGGCGAGGGTTCAAATCGTCGACGCGATGTTGATAAATATGACAAACACTACATCCATCTCATTTTATGGGACGAAAAAGATTTAGAAATTGCCGGCGCTTACCGCTTTGGCGACGCAATCAACATGAACGAAGAAACCCATCCGCTTTACTCTTCTACCTTGTTTGACTATCAGCCAAGTATGCAGCAATACTTTGATAAAGGACTGGAGCTAGGCCGCAGCTTTGTACAGCAAAAATATTGGGGGAAACGCAGCCTTGACTACTTATGGATGGGCATTGGCGCCTTTTTAGCCAAACATCCTGAATACCGTTACCTATTTGGCCCTGTTACTATAAGCGGTGCGCTTCCGAGCACCGCCACTGACTTGATTGTTGGTTTCTTTTTGCATTATTTTCCAGAAAAAAACGGCATTGCTACCGCCAAGATACCATATGTGCCAAGCGCGGATGTTCAGTCATTGTTTGCAGGGCTTGAATACAAAGAGGGCATGGTATTGCTAAAAGCGCAATTAGCCAATTTAAACGTAAGCCTGCCAACACTTTACAAACAGTATGCGGAGGTGTGCGATGGTGATGGAGTGAGTTTTTGCGCCTTTAACGTTGACCCCGATTTTCAAGACTGTGTTGACGGTTTGGTAATGGTGGACATTACCAAACTAACCGATAAAAAGAGGGCGCGATATTTGAGCCCGTGTAAAATCGAAGGTGTTAAGTGATATTTAATTTACGCACGTCGCTTTTAGTCAAAATGATAGGTCAAACCAATCCACAGCACATTCTGATCAAAGTCACCAAAACTATAGCGCTCCCACTCAAAACTTGCCTCAAATTCTTTGTTTATATTGTAGCTTGCGCCTAGGCCAAGTAATAAATCAGTGCCATCTTCGGTTTCTAAACTCGGTAGTTCTTGGTTTGCGGTGACATTGAATGAATCATAATCCCCGGTCCAATTAAATACGCCTGCTTTACCGTAAAGAAACCAATTTTCGCTAGTATAAAAGCTGTAAGATAACGCCAATGTAAAACCATCGACTGCCGCTGGTCGAACCGAGCGGGCTAAGTCAAAGAACAAATCTGGGTCATCGGTAAGCGTTGAGAATGCAACTTCAGCATCGGCCAAACGTGTGTAGCCAAGCTCAAGGGCGAGTCTGTCAGTAAGTGAAGCGCCTAATACTAGCTTTATCGCTAATGAAGCATCATCTTCTTCTACATCAAATACATCATAACCAAGGTCGCTGGCTGCACCTAGCACATCAAGGTCAGAGCCGCCGACGCTTGCACCGATTGCGCCACTCAAATAAAAATATTCAAAGGCACAATCGCTGTTACTACTAGACTGCGAGCATCTTGATTTGTTCGGGTATGCCTCTTGCCCGCTCTGATATTGCGAACTATTGCTCGCATCACTAGACTGACTATAGGCAAGAGGCGCAAACAACAGGCCAGACACGAATAAACTGCTTGCCAACACACTGAGCGTGCGCGCTTTTTGGCTTTCTTTTACTATTCTCATCTAGCCTTCTCCTCGACTCATAGCTTTTGTATTAAAGCTTCTACTCATTAAACTTAATATTGCAGTTCTTCTAAACGCCACTAACAATAATAGTAAGGCTGCAAAGTAAGGGTTAACGCTTCCGCCATCCGAACGATTTTCAATTCTGACCTCTTGCTCGGTGATCGTAATCGTTATTGTCGCTCGAGCAATCAAACCTTGATCATCTGCAATTGTATACTCAATCGTCGCCACTAGCGGCGTGTTAGCATTTGGCGTAAATAGCACCTTGTTGTCTGACGTAATTTGAACACCACCATCATCAGAGCTCACCTCGGTGATTGTCAGCGGCCCGCCTTCAGGGTCGCTGTCGTTTGCAAGAGCGTCTATGGTGGTATTTGCATTAAGTCTGCCCTCAACCATGTCGTCTACTGCAATGGGCGGCAAATTACCCACTACAAGCACAGTAATAATGGCAACATCCGTACCGCCTTTACCGTCAGAAATACCATAAGCAATTTCATCCACACCAGAGAACCCTTGCGCTGGGGTGTACTCAACTAAATTGTCTTCAATGGTCGCGATACCGAACTGCGTATTTACAGACGTGATAATTAACGAGTCACCGTCAGGGTCTATATCGTTACTCAGCGCATCAATGGTAATAGGTGTATCAACCGGCGTTTGTACTTCATCGTCGATAGCGTCTGGGAGCTCGTTAGGTTGGTCGAATACTACACCTACAAAACCGAGGTTTATGATGTCACTGTTTGCCCTCTGATCAGTATCATTAGGACCGCCGTCAGTGATTTCGAGCTGGACACACCAATACCCTGGTTGTAAGCCTTCCTCCCATTGGGGCCCTCCAGGAGGTGGACACAAACCAGGCTCTCCAGGAACAGACCAAAGCCTAGCCTCGTCGGAATCATCAAAGAACGTCCAGCCCTGCGCTTGACTATATTGACGATAAACAGCACCTTCAGGAATAGGCCTACGCTGAGGAATCACTACGCGATGCTCCTCGCCTTCTGTAGGCAATCCATACACGATGAAGTTAAATATTCCACCAATATTTGTCGCTAGCGTGTCTTTAGTGATACCCGATAGGCCCTCTAGCACCGATTCATAAATCTGTGCTCCACCGCTTTGTGTACCTAATGCAAAATTACCAATGCGAAGACACGTACCTGGGTCACCCTCTATCAAATATCTGTCTAAGGACGAGGCTTCTTCAGCCAATACGTTGCACTCATCTATAGAATCTAAATATGCTGGTATGGCATCACCATCCAAGTCAAAGAAACCTTCTTCGATGTCAGTAATACCGTCAAGGTCGGCATCGTCGTCACTCAGTTCTGGGAAGCTATCTACAATTTGAATAAACAGTACAGAAGTATCTATAAAGCTTGGATCATCTATGTCGGTGATACGAATATCTAACTGATAGGTCCCTGGAGCAATATTAGTGGGGTCGAAAGTAAATGTCGTATTCACACTATCAGTGTCACTTAAAACACCTTCAGGATTGACCCAAGTATACAAATATCTATTGTCCGGATCGGGATGATCGATGAGACTTTCTACGGTAACCGGCCCACCTGAAGCAAGTATCAGACTACGAACCTCTCCAGCTTGACTAGGAACGAGAGTAATTTCAGGTAGTACATTATCCTCGACAATATTCACCACATGACTAAAGCGATTACCTACGTTTTTGGTTGCCGATAGCGTAATTACTACTGTTTCAGGCCCTTCAGCAATGCCATCCTCAAAGGTATCAAACTCAATGAATTCTTCAGTGCTATTGTTCTCAAAGACTACTTCGCCTGAGATTAAGTTATGGTCGCTAGCATCAGCGCTACCTTCCACTCTGTATGGCACCACTAAAGGATAACTTGGCGATAGACCATTGAGATGCACAGATACACGGACCTTACCGCCTTCAGTTATGGTCTGGTCGTTTTGTATCGAAATCAACGGATTTACCAATACGAAACGACTTGCGACGGTTCGGTTACCTTCACTGTCCACTGCCACGTAAAACGCGGTATTTACACCTGGTTCATACAAGGGAACACCATCTAATATTGATACCGGTAGCGGATTGCCAAATCTATCTACGGCAGTTGTCACGCCTAAATCAACTTTCGTAAACAAGGCTACAGCATCAATCGTGATGGTATCAGTTCCAATAATAATCGGCGGTTGTACTCCACCTTGGGGCCGCTCCACTGTAATTTGCACTCTGGCAGAAGCTGATTCGCCCGATGTATCCTCAATCGTGTATTCCACAAACACGTCCCCGATGAAGCCTGGGATCGGTGTGTAAAGAATTTGATTGTTTTCAATAGTCACGCTTCCGGCCTGAACTTGCGCATTGACAATAGTGAGCGCATCACCGTCTGGGTCTGAATCGTTTGCTAAGGCGTCTACTGTTATCACGGACTGAGTGGAAGAAACACTTAGCGCATCATCAACCGCGATAGGTGCATCGTTTACCGGCGTAACATCAATCGTAATGGTTGCAATACCCGAGCTTTCCTGGCCATCGCTTACTTGGTAGGTAAAGCTAGTCTGCCCATTAAAATCAGCAGGCGGCACATAGGTATATGTGGGGCCGCTGCCGGTCAACATGCCGTTTGGCATACTCAACAAGGTATAAGTTAAACTGTCATTTTGCGCATCCGATGCAGTCGCATCAATGAACAAGCTCGTATCTTCTGGGGTCACTAGATTAAGATCAATAGCAACAGGTGGTGTGTTGGTCAGTACTACTGTGATGTTCAAGTCTGCACACACCACAGCGCCTGCGTCATCTTCAATACAGACCTCGCCTTGCACCGATCCTTCAAATCCATTCGGAGGTGAGTAAGTAATAGTGCCGTCGGCATTGATATCAACCGAGCCTTCTAAAACCGTTGCGCTAACAACCGTAAAGGTGCTTGAGTCCGGGTCAACTACAGAGCTGACGATATCGATTACCGATGCAGTATTGCCTGGCACTGTCACACTTATATCATCTAATTCCGGTAAATCGTTTATTGGCAATACATCAACATTGACTACAGAAGTTACTCTTCCGCCATTTCCATCGTCTAGCGTGTAGCTGATAGTAGCCGGCCCTGAATAGTTTTCAGGAGGAGTGAAGAATACCGAACCATCAGGGCCTACGGTAACCGTACCCACATCAACACTTATCGACGTGATGCTTAAGGTATCGCCGTCTGGATCATTGGCCGCTCCAATCACATCAACATTTAGTACCGAATCTTCATCCATGCTTAAGTCAAGAGCCGGAGCAACGGGCGGATCGTTGATTGGCAGTACGTCAACCGTCACGGTCGATGAACTTACCTGTCCACTTGGGTCCTCAATCACATAATTAATGATGGTAGTGCCATTGAAGTTTGCGTTTGGTGTGAATACTAAGTCACCATTGCCATCAATCACTACTGTACCGTCCGCCGATGTCGCTTGAACAACAGTGAGCACGTCGTTGTCGGCATCGGTATCGTTACTCAGCACATCAATAGTGACCGGCTGATCTTCGTCGGTAACCGCAGTATCTGGATTAGCAACTGGCGCATCTACCACCGCTTGTACGTTTATGAATATGGTTGCTGGCGCAGTTCCGCCATTGCCATCATCTACTAGGTACGTCAGTGTTACAGGCCCATTGAAGTCAGGGTCAGGAGTAAAGGTTAACGTGCCGTCTGCATTTTGAATAATGGTGCCGCTATCGACTGAAATGTTGCTAATGCTAAGTACATCTCCGTCAACATCACTGGCGGTTAATAGAGGGTCGATAAGCAGCGGCGTATCTTCACTCGTTATAAGCGTTTGATCAGTCACCACAGGCGGGTCATTTACCGGCGTCACATCAACCGTAATTGTGCCTGTCGCTACCTCACCTGTGCCGTCACTCAAGGTGTAATTGATTATAGCTTGACCATTAAAGTTGGGGCTAGGAACAAATACAACATCACCATTGCCATCAATGCTCACAGTACCATTTGCGCTAACTGCTTTGGTAATACTCACAACATCACCATCAGGGTCGCTATCGTTAGCCACTGCATTAATCGTTATTGGTGTTTCTTCAGGCGTGGTAGCAAAGTCAGGCGTAGCAACAGGAGGGTCTATCTCGGGCTCAACGTTGATATCAACTGTAACGGTAATTACCCCACCGTTGCCGTCATCTACGGTGTAAGTCACAACTACCGGCCCGTTGAAGTCTTGATCGGGAACAAAGGTGATTGTGCCGTCAGGATTTTGAATCAAAGTACCAGCACTCGTGGTTAAGTCAGATACCGTAAGGCTGTCGCCATCTGCATCGAAGCCATTCGCAAGTGGGTCGAAAGTTACGGGTACATCTTCTTGTGCCTTAAGGATTTGGTCAGGTACCACAGGGATGTCGTTGACTAGGCTAACCTGAACCAACACAGTGCCGGTATCAACCAAACCGGTGCCATCCGCCAATGTGTAGTTAATAAGCGCAACGCCATTGAAGTTTGCTTTTGGCACAAAGCTCAACTCTCCAGATGGCAGCACAACAACGAGGCCGTCATTGGATGTAGCATTTGTTATCTCTAATGGGTCGCCGTCAGGGTCAGTATCGTTGGCAATGGCATTGATAGTAACAGGCGTATCCTCAACGGTATTAGCAGAATCAGGATTTGCTACTGGTGCGTCATTTACCGGCTGAACATCAACGGTAATCACTACAGGCACCACGCCACCATTTCCATCGTCTACGTTGTAGGTAATCGTGACTGGCCCTGTGAAATCCGCTTCAGGCTCAAAGTTAACGGTGCCATCAGCATTTAATGTGACCGTGCCACTTGAAGTCGTCAAATCAGTCACCGTCAGCGTATCGCCATCAATATCGTTAGCATTTAACAGCGGGTCAATAATCAATGGTGTATCTTCAGGCGTGGTCAAACTTTGTCCTGGTGCGGTGGGTGGATCATTCACTGGAACAACATTGACTAGTACCGTTGCCGTATCGTTGCCACCGTTGCCATCGGTTATTGCGTAGGTGATCGTTGCAGGACCGTTAAAGTCAGCATTTGGCGTAAACACTAGGTTACCAAGTGGCCCAACAGTTACCGTGCCATCGCTACTTGAGGCTGAGGTAACGCTTAAACTGTCGTTTTCAGCGTCAGTGTCGTTGGCTAACACATTAATAGTTACCGGCTGGTCTTCATCTGTAGTCGCAACGTCATCTACCGCGACGGGTGCGTCGTTTACTGGAGTAACGTTTACAACTATTGTGACCGGAACACTTCCTCCATTGCCATCATCTACATCATAGGTAATGGTCACCGGGCCAGTAAAGTCAGCTTCTGGTTCAAAACTTACACTGCCATCTGGATTCAGCGTCACAGTGCCGCTTGATGAAGTTAAATTAGTGACGCTTAGAGTATCGCCATCTATATCGTTTGCGTTTATTAAAGGGTCAATGACTAAGGTTGTATCTTCAGGTGTGCTTAACACTTGCCCAGATGCGGTCGGTGGGTCATTAACCGGTACTACCGTAACCGTTACCGTAGCGGTATCACTACCACCATTGCCATCCGATATATTATAAACAATCGTCGCCGTGCCGTTAAAATCAGGCGCTGGCGTGAAAATAAGCTCGCCATTTGTTGCTACAGAGACCGTGCCGTTTGGCGATACTGCGCTGGTCACGCTTAATGTGTCGTTATCGGCATCAGTGTCGTTACCTAACACGTCGATATTTATCGCCACATCTTCGTTGGTGGTAGCAGCGTCTGGATTGGCAACAGGTGCATCAGGCGTTGGCGCAACGTTTACCGTAACAGTCGCGGTCGAGAATCCTCCGGCGCCATCAGACACTGTATAAGTAAAGGTCTCAACACCCGAGTAGTCACTTGCATTCTGGTATGCAATAGTGCCATTAATTGCGTTAAAGGAAATACTTCCTCCGGCACTTGCTGGCCCAACCGACACAATACTTAAAGTCTGTCCTGCGTCGGGGTCGCTATCATTGGTAAGTGGCGTAATGGTTATTGCGGCTGCGTCTTCAGCAGTTGCAACAGTGTCGTCTACTGCAAGTGGTATTTGATTATTCAGCACCACCGGCACGTCGTTGCTCGCTTGCATTTGCGCTACAAGCACCTCGTTGTTATAAACAAGGTCGCTGGCAATTGCAAACGACTGGGTTTGCGCGCTAGGCACTAACGCTGAGGTGTCAAGCGTCAAGGCGAACACATAAGTAGCGCCATCTGCGTCAGCGTCAGTACTGGTGATATTTGCCAGATTGAGCGACACCACATTGCCATTTTCAGTAACCGGAACGTTCACAAAGCTATCGTTTGAAGCTCCATTTACATTTCCAGGGTTTTCACTTGATGTTACTGCGTTATCAAACTGACGCTTAACGAGGGCGGTATTCGCAAGGTAACTAAAGCCACTTGGTAACTCAAACATCAAGCGCGCATCGCGAGTCAGACCTGTTGGAACGGTGACCGACAACTCTAAACTTAGCTCTTCGCCCTGAATAAAGTTATTGCCTGATGTGCCAGCATCTGAAGTTGCACTTAACACAGTGTTGAGGGTATAGGTCGGCGCAGCTCCCACTATCACGCTAATTAAGGTAGGCGTTGCACCATCACTTAAATCAGCGTTTGAGTCAGAATCAACATTGCTAAAGTTATTCCCCGATACGCTTTGCTGAGATGAAATCAAGGTATCTACCGTCACGCCATCAATCACCGCTTCAAAGCTGGTTATTACGGTTTCGCCCGGCGCAATACTGCCGATGTTTGCATTAAAGGCCCCGCTCCCCACATTGGCTATTACGCCTCGGCTGGTCTGCTCAGAGCCTGCAACTATAGTAGTGTCAACAGGGATAGGCTGCTGAGAAATCACGCCATTTGCATTGGTTGAGCCGCTATTAGTGATTGACGTAACTAAACGCACCGTATCACCCGGGTCAACTAGCCCATCGCCGTCTACATCGTTTGTTAGCACATAGGTTTGCGATACTGCAATATCAGGTTGCGGCGTCGCGCCTGAGGCAATAGCGGTGATGGTTGAAGCTTGAGCACCATCTGTAACGTTACCATTGCTGTCAGATAAAATACTGCTTGTTTGGTCGCTTAGCGCGCTGCCCTGCATGCTAAATAGTTCACTGTTAACGTCGCCGTCTAGGTCAATAAGTGGGCTATCTATACTTACTTGCAGAGTGATGGTAACCAGCTCGTTGGCATCGACATTCGCTAAGCTAAGCGCTATCGCGCCGCCAGATACCGATGCCGTGTCAGCAGCGTCTGCTGGACCGCCAATAGCCAAACTACCATTCACATAGCTTAGGCCTTGCGGAATTAGGTCGCTAAGCTGGACGTTGGTGAGCGCTTGGTTGCCAGTGTTGTTGAGGGTGTAGCTAACCGTTAATATGTCGGTTTCGCTTACCGCCATATTTGAATCCACATCATTGAACAAACTAATGCTTTGTCCAAGACTGAGTGTAGGGGCTAAAATGCTGGTCATGCCGACGCGAATTTCATTGGGCTGGTCACCATTAGCATCGTTGCCGTCAGCATCGGTTAATTCAGGTATGGTGCTGTCTGAGTCAACGCTGCCTTGCGCTTGGATAAGCGTTCCAGCTGGCGTACCCGGCGCCACTTCAAAGCTAAAGTTAAGTGTGACTTGGTCGTTAGGCTGTAGCTCACCAATATCCACATTCATGCCCGAACTATCGTCGGTAGTGCCCTGAGAGCTTGTTAATGTACCCGCAACGTAGGTGGTATTTGCAGGAACAGGCTCTTCAAACACCACCCCAGAAACTCGCCCACCGTTATTTGTTAGCACCACCACTTTATCTAATCTATCACCGGGGTCGGCTTCACCGTTGCCGTTAACATCATCGGCTAAAGTCATGGTTTGCGTTGCATCTATAAAGCTGGCGTCATCCGATGCCACTATCAATGAGCTTGTAAAGCTATAGTCTCGCTCCTCACTCTCAATGCCGGAGAGTGATGAGTACTCACCGTTTTGAATTTCGAATTCAAAGTTGGCACCGATGGCCGCGTTGTTATCAAGCTGCGCATCAAATATGAAACTACGTGTTCCATCGCCCGCCGATAGTGCGCCAAGGTCAACCACCAAGCGCGTTGGATCGCTCTCATCAATGATACCAGGACCCGCCAGACTTCCAGCTTGATACGTAAAACCACTTGGGACGACTATTTCAAATACAGTATCAAAGGCGTCCGCCGAAAAATCTGTTGCGTTTAGGTCGACAGTAAAGGTCGCAACATCCCCTAGAGTGATGGCATTTGAACTTGAACTGATGGTCGCAACAATATCTGGTTCAACAATGTCGATATTTACAGAAGAAGGCCCAACATTAGTCGCAGCGCCAGTCGCACTAACTTCATTGACGAGTTTTGCGCCCTCTACATTCGAAGCTACATCGAGCACTTGTGCCTCAATTGTAATCAAGACGAAGTCATTGCTAGTATTCGTGTCTGCGATGTTTGTCAGCGTACCAAAATCAATATCAATGCTATTACCAGCTCCTGGAGTGCCTATAGCACTTCCGGTATAGCTAATATTTGCGCCTGATTGAATGCTCAAGTTAACAAAGGATAGGCCTGCTGGCAGTTCATTATTCACAAGCGTATTGGGTAATTGACCTTCATTTACATCGAGTCGAACATCAATAAAGACTAACTCACCTGGCGTAAAATCGTTGTCTGAATGCACTGCATTTAACTGGCTCTGAATCGCTAGGGCATTATCTAAAATGACAGTAGTTGTTAGGGTTTCATTGTAGTTATTTAACTGGCTGTCATCGTCATCATCACTATTGGCATCAGCACCTGAGCGGCTGTCAGCGGCCTCATTACTGTCGTAAGAGGCTGCAATTGCATTACTCAGACTCGCCCCGGGAGTAGCCGTGTTGCTCACCACAACGGAGTACTCGATGCTAATGCTACTATTGGGCGGCATCTGCATAGTGCCATCTAAAATCAAAGTATCGTTTGTTACCGAGGTAGTGGCCAGCGAAATATCTGAATCACTTACAGGAGCATTTGTGCCTCTTAGCAACACTGCATTTGAAGGGTTTGTGACTACAATATTTTCAAAAGGAGCCGGGCCGCCGTTACCAGTCGGCGCACCGAGTAAGTCTGCATCAAATACATCAACAAACGAAACGTTATAAGCTGTTGCTTGTCCGGAAGTATTGCTTACCACGCTACGATAGCGAATGGTATCGCCTGCATCAGAGTTGGTAGCACCGCTGATAATAGTCTGAACAATATCTAAATTGGCCTCTATGACAGTCAGGTTTTCAGCATCACTTGGTATATTTTGGCCGCGCGTTGCATAGTCTAAACTTGCTTCAGAACGCAAACTGCTACCATTCTGATTACTAAGAATATTATCAACTATTACGTCAATCTCGATTGCGAGTGACTCAGCATTTGGGTTGCTGTTGGCAATCTCACCAAAGTTAAGAACAATGCTGCTCGCACCCGCGCCAGGATTAAGATTAGGATTTAAAGTGCTCGTAAAGCCGCTGGCTGGCAAGGTTATTCGAATTGGCGCATTGTCGTAACGCAGGCCAGCAGGTAAGTTCACTGTTACCTCAAAATCTTCGGTAGAGCCAGTTGGTAGACCAATGTCACTCGTTAGCGTAAGCAGTTCACCAATTTGTAATTCAGTGTCACTCAAGCTAAGGCCAATAGTCGGTGACTCCGCCGTGATAGTGGCTCGCCTCGTATAAAAATAGTCATTGACCGATTCACCAGATGTATTTCGAACTCGGTCGCCAGTTCGCTCGCCAGTATCAGTATTCGGGAGACCCGGCGTTGCATTCGCTGAACCCTGCGCCCCAGGTAAACTTGTTGCAATAACAGTAGTGCGAGCGGTAGCGGTCTCTTCAAAACGAATCGCAGGGTCTACTTCAGCTTCTAAACGAATTGTGATGCGTTCATTTGGCCCCAGATATTCCTCGCCCGCTGGTAAACAAGTCAGGTCAACTTGCAGCAACTGACCTGTGATACTAGCGCACGCGCTTATATCGGTATTTCCTCTTGATAATACTGCCGACAGCAAAGGTAATGGCGCAGGCGTTAGTTGCGATGGGATCAGTTCTTGAATGTCTATGTCCCATGCGCGTAAGCTATATGTATTCCTGGCATTTCTTAAAACAAGCTGGTAAATGACAGTATTGCCGCCCGCAACCGTAGATGGCCTAACCGAGTAGCCCAGTCTTAAATTTGGCTCGCCTATATTAGAAGTAGCAGAAACCGATGTGCTTTGGGCCACATTGGCTTGGTTAATGTACTCAATACTCGCGCTAACCGACTTTCCATTGCCTCGATTGTTGGCTTGTATATTTTTAACCAATAAGTCGAAGGTTATGGTGACAGTTTCATCGTTATTGTCATTATCGTTATTTGTAATATCGCCTAAGTTGTAACTAATTGTGCGCCCGTTTACCGATGCAGTAATTGCAGAATCGGTGGTGGTAAATGCACCTTCATTAGCACTGGTCATTGAAGTATCAAAATCCGCTCTTATAAGCGATGTCCCGGTAAGATACTCATAGCCATTGGGCAACTTCACTGAGAAGATAGGGTCACCGGAATTCGAAGCCGTAAGGCCCTCGGGCAAAGTTGCGGTGAATTGATAGGTAACTACCTCACCAATTGCGAAAATATCCCGCGTGGATGTACCTGACCAAGACTCACTGGTTGCAATGACCTCTAAATCCCCAATTGCAGGAGCCAAGGTCGTGAGTATTGCGTCATCTGCTACCGTGCCAACTCGCTCCACCAAAGGCATACCATCCAAGCTCGAACCCGTTGCATTACTGGTCACAACAAAGTCAGAGCCACTTCGCACGCCGTCTTTGACTGTCGCCCTATAAGTAAAGGATATGCTGTCATTAACATCTAATGTTTGGTTGCTAGCAGTGTAGGACACAGTTGGGCTGCTGTAGCTGTAGGTATAATTTGGAGGTGTTGTTACCTCGCTGACAGTCGTCAGGTCAAACAGGTCGCCATTTACAATGCTGTCAAAAATCACATCGTAAGCGGGCGCGGTGCCAGTATTAGTAATGGTAACTACAATGCTTACATCGTCGCCGGCCTGAAAGCTTCCTGTCGCACCATCACCATTAGTTGCAACCGTACTAACGGTAAGATTATGCTCGGCAAATGAACTGCTAACGTTGGAGGCAATATTGCCACCGGTTTTGCCAGTAAAACCAGCACTAGAAGTAAGCTGCTTAGCTTGTACAGACGAAACAGCGGTGTTAACCGATGAATCCCTCACCAAGGCCTCAAAGGTAAAGCTAAAAGAGTTATTACCAGTATTGTTATCAGAGGTTGTAGCAAGCGTGCCTGCAAAACTCACCTCAACATCAGGTCCTGTATCAACTGCGCCACTTACATTTGCAGATGGGGAACTATCAACCGTTCCGACAAAGCCAGCACTATCGACTGTGATAGAGTTTGCTACAAACTCAAAACCAGGGGGCAAACCTAAATCAACGTTGAATCCTGCTACCTCACTTTCAGGCAGCGTGACAGTCGTCCGGTAGGTAACCGTATCTCCCACCACTACGTTACCGATAGAACCCTCCGGACTAACCGAATCGACGGCTGTTGATATACTAAAATTGTCTACAGAAAAGCTTTGCTCGGTTGATATCTCGGGGAAAGGTCCAGCTGTCGGGGCACTAGCCCAGAATGCGTTTGCGGTAGACGTAATCTCCTGAAGAGGTACAACATTGTCGGTAATTACTCGCGAAAACACGACTTCAAGCACAGAATTTGGCGCAAGAGGTCCACCGACTAAAAAGTCACCAAGCGCAAAGCTACCGGAGGTTGTAGCACCCACTCCATCAATCTCTGCTGAGACTAACTGAGCTCCTTCTAAGCCCAATGCTGCAGGTACCAAAACACCAATATCGAATGCATCAGCACGTCCAACATTAGTTAAAGCCAGCGTGTACTCAACACTGTCGCCTGCGTCTTTTACACTAGGAAGCACTTGCGTAAGCGTACCCTCTAAAATTGGCGCTCTAGCATCAAAAGATACCGTACTGACCAAGACACTTTGTGTGCCATCCGTGTTATCACTGGCGGTTTGCATAATATTGGTAACAGTAAGCCCGTCGGCAAAGGGAGCCGTGCTTATTATTGCGTCAACTTCATACTCAATTATGCTTCCAGCAGGAATATCAGTTAAGTTGGCGAAAGATAGCTCGATTGCGTTGGTGCTAGCGTTTAAAACCAAACTGTCTGGAACTTGGCCTACAGTGTCATTGCTACTAAATTTAATGTCGTTACCAAAGCTAGGGTCAATATCAGCTACTTTTAACAACGACAGTGGCAAAAAGTCTGTCACAGTAAAGCTTGATATATCACCGGATGGCACATTGACTCTCAATAAGAAGCTGATTGGATCGCCGGGATCAAAATCAGGAGCAGTGCTAGATATAGATTTGTTAATTGAAATAGGATTAACCGTCACGCTCGAACTTGAGTCCTCAGAACAAGCTGATGCACCTTGAACTAGGCCATATTCTAACGCACTGCTGATATCCAGTTTGTCTAATGGCAACAGAGGCTGGGCACTTTGTCTAAAGGTTTGCTCAACAGAAACCGTATAACTAATTGAAACAGACTGACCAGCAAGTACATTTATGCTAGCCCCGCTAATGTCATAAACCACACTCACAGTACCGTCTGAATTGGTCGTGGTAACAGGAGTGATAGATTCTGCACTGCCGCCAACGGTCAAACTAGTGTGACTATTAAATTGAAGCCCATCGCTTAATGTATCTGTGAGGATCAGTTGGTTAGGACGAACATGGGCGCTTACTTGAATATCATTGGTAATTGTAATGATATCGCTAGGATTAACGCTTGCACCCGAAACACTCTGACGAGATGTAATGTGTTTGGCTACCAAACTGGCATTATCTGTTAGTGCTGCAAGTGAGTTTCCAATTGGCGCTTGCCCATTTACTTCACCGTTATGCAATATGGGGAGCGAGGCGCAACTCGCGCCATTTAGCACATTATCGACGACCGCTGTGTAACTAACTTCAACATCATCAGATGCAGAGCTGCCTGAAACCAGCGCACAATCCACTAACAAATTTCCACCGTTACTGCCTATAGCCGGCTCAGACACAACAGCGCATGTTCCAGCACCTGTTATAGCGGGGCTTGAAGTCGCAAGCATTTCGTTATTAAGTAACTGCTCAATACTCAATAGCGCAATTTGACTGCCATCGGCAACATCAACGGTATGAACAAATGGAATATTAGTTGAAGGACTTGGCGCAATTTCTTGCTCAGGCGCACTTGCGGAAAACGTGTATTGATATAACTCAGGGGTAATCGTTTTGTTATCTGTCGCACCTTCGATAGGGCCATTGTCGCCGGTAGAAGTATCACCAAAGCGATACACTGGCGTAACTGAAAAATTTATCGGAACGCCAATATCGGCACTTGCATCAATGCTTACGCACAAATTCGGTTCTAAAGCGGGACCGCCGGGTACTACTGAGCCAATGTTAAAGCGCACAATATAAAAAACTTGTTCGGCAGCGCCAGTAACCATGGTTTTTGTGAATGGGTCTTCTAACTCAAAAGGAGCAGTTGCTGGAAATGTACCCACGTTGGTGATGCTTTGTGCTCCACCAAACAAACTTGCAGAATCTAAAGAAAGCGTGTCGTCAGCAATAACCCGAATATAAGGGCCAAAACCGGCGTCACCAGTATGAGTAAAGCTTGAATCGAAACACTGCTGGCCGCCAGAGAGGCCTGCGCTGGGGATGCCGTTTATCACAGCTGGTGTTGTGGCATTCGCCGTTAAACTAACAAGTGATAAAAACCCGCTTAAAATCCCTGCAAACATCCAACGGTTTGTCATAAGCACCTTCCCTAAAAATCCATAATCAACGTTAGCTTCAACGTTTTCCATTGCGAGTAGCGCTTAGCAAAGTCATTAGATTAATGACTTTGCCATTTTTTATGCACTGATATCAAACAAGGGGAGGGTACTTCGCTTCCTTGCTACTTCATCAATCTCACATTTTTTATTATTATTTGGTCTGCGAATACCAGAAGTTAAGATTAGCTTAAACGCTTTTGGCTTAATTATTGGGCTACGCAGAGTACTTTATACACCAAAAACAATGATCTATACAAATAAGAGGCTTGATTTCTTTGAGTTGCATACTTCGGCAACTTTACACCAGCAAAATACAAGTCGTTCCCCGCGCAAACGCTCAATTATTCTACAAGTAGTACTTATTTTCTTGCATTTTTCCGTCAAGGTACTAAATAGTATAGGCGATACAAGAATAAACTGTTTAGTCTTTAGAAATTTAGCCGACAACATAGCTAATCGATTCTGCCTATTTGCCTTGGCTGAAAGGAAACTGTCATTCACAATAGACAGGCTTATTTTAAAACATCTGCAACAAGTTGTTGTGATGCATATCGATGTGTTTATAATCATGCGGTAATTTTGTGCAGCTTGTTTGCGGGAGACCTTTGTGAAAGCAAAAGCATTTTTAACATTAGTAATTACCGGGTTGTTTTTATCCGGTGCAGTAGCTCAAACCATGAGCGAAGACGAAATAAAAGAACGTATTATGCCTGTTGGTAAGGTGAAAGTTGCGGGCGCTGTTGACGAAACCGCCGCAGCAGCAGGACCTCGCTCCGGCGAAGACATCTACAAGGCAGCATGCACGGCTTGTCATGCAGCAGGTGTGCTTGGTGCTCCAAAAACGAAAGTAGCTGCTGAATGGAAGCCTCGCCTCGATGAGAAAGGTTTTGACCAAATTTGGAAAAACGCGATAAACGGCATCAATGCTATGCCTGCTATGGGTGCATGTGGTGATTGTTCAGATGACGACATCAAATCTGCAATCGAATACATGATTGAAGGCGTTTAACGGACTAAACTTTAGCCTTTGGTTGCCAACTTAAGAGTAGTAAGTTGTCTATGCAAAGATTAGAAGTTGTAGGTAGACTTAGCGAGACTGAGCTCCGGGAAATTGTTCCGGAGCTGCAAAGTTTAACCGAGCGATACAAGCGCGCTGAGCTAATTCAAAAAGCCTTGTATCGTATAAGCGAGCTTTCAAGCTCCGCCGTCAATTTAGACAGCCTTTACGTTTCCATTCATAATGTCGTTCGCGACTTTATGACCGCCGATAATTTCTTTGTCGCCTTTCACGAGAAACAAGACGAACGCATTGAATTCGCATACTTTGTTGATGAACGCGATGAAGATGTGATGCTTTCTATTTCCTACGAAAAAATCAAAACAGGCATAACCGCACACATTCTTCGAAGTGGTCAAAATTTAGTGATGACCAAAGAAAACTATAAAGATTTAGTTATGGAGCATGCCTTCGAAGTCCTCGGCACGCCACCTGTCGACTTAATTGGCGTGCCATTGAAAAGAGACGGCGTAGTCATAGGCACCATGGTAGTGCAAAGCTACAACGAATCCGTACGCTACACCGCAGAAGACCTTGAGATACTGGTCTTTATCTCTCAACATATTGTGACAACCGTTGACAGAGTAAAACACCGAGAAGTGACTGAAAAACTTATTACAGAGCGCACTCAACAACTCAGCAATTCAAACCAAATATTAGAAGAAGAGGTTAAAGAACGTAAACGAATGGAAGCGTTGCAGCAAGCGCTCTTTGAAATATCTGAGCTGTCTACTTCCGGTGACCTGCAAATCCTCGAATTCTACCGTTACATCCACAACATTTTACAAAGGCTCATTAACGCACCGAACTGTTATATAGCAATTGTTGACGAACGTGAGCAGCTGTTGAGCTTTCCATATTTTGTCGGCAAGAGCAGCGACTCAGCTGGCACCCGTAAGCTTAAAAACGGCTTGACCGAGTATGTCTTTGACAAGGCACAAGCTTGTTTAATCGATTCAGAGCGCGTAAGACAACTTAAATATGAGCGCCAGCTTGATGACGATATTGCTGCCGATATGTTAAAAGAAGATAACAGTTGGATGGGCGCGCCTCTTATCATCAACTCCAAAGTTGAGGGTGTAATAGCAGTGCAAACCTACGGGAACAGTGCTGACTATACCGAGGATGATTTAAGCATATTGCGCTTTGTATCACAACATATTGCAGTTGCCATGGAGCGCCGTCGTGCATCGCAAAACCTTATAGACTACAACAAAAAACTTGCTGAAAAAGTCAAAGAACGCACAGCAGAGCTCAATACTACTAATGAATCACTTAAGCGCCAAATCGAACAGCGCAAAGAAATTGAATTAAAGCTCATACACGATGCTCACCATGATGCACTGACTTCACTGCCAAACCGCGTTATGTTTAATAACCGCCTTGAGTTGGCTATCGCGAGCAAACGCCGCCACGCTGAACATAACTATGCTTTATTATTTATTGACCTCGATCGTTTTAAAAACATCAATGACACCTTAGGCCACCAGGCTGGCGATGAGTTTTTAATTCAGGCCGCCAAGCGCATCAATCAATGTAAACGCGGTCATGATTTGTTAGCTCGTTTAGGGGGTGATGAGTTTGTTATTCTAGTCGATAGCTTTACTAATATTAGCGACGTTGAGATGGTTGCCCAGCGCATTGTTGATAGTATTAGTGCAGCTTTCGTTATTGAAAACAAAGAGGTATTTTCTGGCGCAAGTGTTGGTATAGCCGAGCTTTCTGAACACTACACAGGTGCAGATGACGCATTACGAGATGCGGACGCTGCCATGTATCAAGCTAAAAACCTTGGTCGCAATCGTTTTGTATTGTTCGACGTAAGTATGCGCAACCAGTTGGTGCAAGAGATAGAAGAACAAAGCGAGTTTAGAAAAGCATTCAATGCGGGCGACTTTCAGTGCTTGTTACAGCCTATAGTTGACCTTCAAACTGACAGCGTACTTTACTATGAGAGCACCATGCAGTGGCAGCACAAAGCTAAAGGCGCTGTTAAAGACGATGCTTTTTGGAAGTTAGCAGATCAGTGTGGACTTACTTTTAGTGTTAATCAGCGTTTAATGGATTTGACCTTTAAGCAACTTCAAAGGTGGCGTGTAGATCCGCAGCTAAAGAATATGAAAATTGGCATGAGCTTGTCTATTGAACACCTCCTGCAAAAGAAATCACTAGAAAACCTAGTGCAACTGATTGAATGGGCAGGTATAGACAGTGAGCGCTTGATCATTGAGCTCTCCGAGCACTCCTTAGGAAAATTTAATAAACTACTGCCGAACATACTTCAGCAGCTTCAGAACATGGGCGTTTCATTAGTGCTAAACAACTTCGGCAGCGAAACCGCGTCACTTTCATATTTATTCAAATATGACTTTGACTACATCAAACTAAACGAGAGCCTGGTCAACACCATCGGCATGTCAGACAAATATCACAAGTTAGTTGAATCGATAATATTAATTGCAAACAACTCAGGCATTGCAGTCATTGGCGATGGCGTAAACGATGAAGGAGTAAAGGAAGAACTTAATTTTATAGGCTGTCACTACATTCAAGGTAAAAGCGCAGGGGAAAGTTATATAATCTGAGTTCTATTTACTTAACTTAATCACCAAATAAGTTTTTCAAATTGGCGATGCCTTTTTGTGCTTTCTGTTTGCGCTCTTCATCTGAATCTTTGCGTTTTTGCCACTCCCACTCAACATCATCATGCGGAAGCTCGTATAAAAATCGACTCGGCTCAGGCTCTATTAATTCTCCCATTTGCCTGCGTTCCCGAGCAATTGTAAAGAACAGGCGTTCTTGAGCTCGAGTAATGCCCACATAGGCGAGTCTGCGCTCCTCTTCTATATTGTCCTCATCAATACTACTTTGATGCGGTAGCAAACCTTCTTCCATACCCACCATAAACACATAAGGAAACTCTAGGCCTTTTGAAGCATGCAAAGTCATTAATTGCACTTGGTCAGCCTCTTCATCATCTTCACCGCGCTCCATCATATCGCGCAATGTTAAACGTTGAACGATTTCTGTGAGCGTCATCGGGCTTTGCAAAGCATCACCTTTGAGCATGTCTTGCACCCAGCCAAATAAGGTAGAAACGTTCGCCATGGCCATTTCAGCCGCTTTAGGGCTATTGCTTTGAGCATACAACCACTCTTCAAATCCAAGCTTTTTAATGAAATCTCTCAGCACTGCAACCGCATCACCACGGTTCATGTTGTCTTCAGTTTCTACTAATAAACGCGAAAAATCCTGCGTGCTTTGGTAGCTCGCAGTGGGTAATACCGTGCTGAGGCCTTTGTGACAAATAGCATCAAACAAGCAACACTGCTGCAAATTAGCAAACTCACCCAGCTTAGCCAGCGTTGAACGCCCGATCCCTCGATGCGGCGTGTTAATCACCCGCAATAAGGCATTATCGTCGCTATGGTTTGTTAACAAGCGCAGATACGCCATGATATCTTTGACTTCGCTGCGACCAAAAAATGAAGTGCCGCCGCTTATTTTATAAGGGATACGGTTTTTCATTAGGACTTTTTCAAACACTCTGGACTGATGATTGCCGCGATACAAGATTGCGTACTGCTTGTATTGAGTATCTTGCATAAAGCGATGCGCGAGCATCTCCGCAATCACTTTTTCTGCTTCGTGCTCGTCGTTTTTAGCCACTAATACTTTTAAGCTTTCACCGTATTCTAAGTCTGAAAAAAGTCGCTTATCGAATACGTGAGGATTATTTTGAATCAGAATATTAGCAGAATGCAAAATTCGGCCAGATGAACGATAGTTTTGCTCCAGCTTGACCAAATTCAAACTTGGAAAATCCTTTTGTAGCAACAATAGGTTTTTAGGTTGGGCGCCACGCCAGGAATAAATGGACTGGTCGTCGTCCCCTACTACCGTGAATCGCGCGCGCTCTCCCACCAGCAGTTTCACCAACTGATACTGACTGGTATTCGTATCTTGATATTCGTCGACCAACAGATACTGAATTTTGTTTCGCCACGTTTGCAGTGCTTTTTCATTGTTTAGAAAAAGCAAAGTGGGCAACAATATCAAGTCGTCAAAATCCAAGGCATTGTAGGCCTTTAAGTGCCTTGCGTACTCTTGATAGTAAATCGCTTGCTGTTTGATATGTTCATCTGCGGCGCTTTTAATCGCCTGTTCGGGCAATATAAGCTCATTCTTCCAAGCTGAAATTCTTGTCATTAAAAAGCGCAGAGCATCTTTATCACCGTCGTACTCGTCTTCGCTCAAGTCATGTAGCAATGACAGCGTGTCTTTATCATCAAATAATGAAAAACCCGCTTTGTAGCCAAGCGTCGTCACGTGCTTTTTTATGATATTTAAACCCAGGGTATGAAAAGTAGACACTTTTAGGCCGCGAGAAGACTTTTTACCTAAAGTTTGTGCCACTCGCTCTTTCATTTCTCGCGCGGCTTTATTAGTAAAGGTTACCGCCGCAATCGTGCTAGGTTTATAACCACACTTATTGACTAAATACGCAATCTTATTAGTGATTACGCGGGTTTTACCACTGCCAGCACCAGCAAGCACTAAGCAAGGGCCAGAAACGTATTCAACTGCAGACTGTTGGGCGGGATTTAAACGCATTAAAGGCGGGCGCTTTTAGGTAAACAAAAATAGACGGTGATTATAGCAAAAGAACTTTCATTTGAGACTGCAATATTCAGCGCATACGACTACAATAAGAAAACAAAAACAGCAAAGGAAGCAATATGATCAGTCCTAAGAAGTTAGAAGAAATTGCAAAAAACATTTCTGCGGCCATCCCACCTGGTGTAAAAAACATGGCAGATGAGGCCGAAGGTCGCATTAAGCAAGTACTTCAAGCGCAACTGAACAAGCTCGATTTTGTGAGTCGGGAAGAATTTGATATTCAAAGTCAGGTGCTTATTCGCACGCGTGAAAAACTTGAAGCATTAGAAAAACGATTGAATGAGCTAGAAGGCGATTCTGAAAAGTCGGATTAAATCTGAACTTGTTAGAATAGCCTTATCACAGCTTAGCTATTCGCTGGGCGGAGAGATAATGCCGATAAGCGGGAATTAATACCGCTGTCTCATAATCAAATCAAAACCGATGCCGCAATACCCGCGGCTATCGCCAAACCAACCCAATGATTATTTAAAAACGCTTTAAAACAAGCGCCTTCATCACGATTTTTAGTTTGTGCAAACTGCAAAGCAAACAACACCGCTGCCGCATTTAGGCCTAAGTAAGCAAATAAATTTAAGTCTAAATAATTAAAAATGATGGCAAGCAAAATAATGGTAATGGCTTGTAAGAGGCTTATCGCCAGTAAGTCGTGTTTACCGAATAAAATAGCCGTGGATTTAATCCCTATTTTTAAATCATCAGCACGGTCAACCATGGCATATTGAGTGTCGTATGCTACGGTCCAACATAAATTCGCCGCATAAAGTATCCACACCCAATTTGGAATAGTCTCTAATATAGCCATTGCCGCCATCGGCATCGACCAACCAAATGCAGCACCTAGCACCACCTGTGGTAAATGCGTATAGCGCTTCATAAAGGGGTAGATACTGGCAAGCAGTAAAGCAACAAAAGATAAAGCGATTGTTTGCCAATTAAGTGTGAGAACAAGTAAAAACGCTAAGAAAATAAGTAAACCGAAGAGCTGCTTTGCTTCTTGTTCCGAGGCTTGCCCCGTTGCCAAAGGTCGATTTTGCGTACGCGCGACCGCTCCATCTACATGTCTGTCGGCAAAGTCATTTATTACACAACCGGCACTTCGCATTAAAACAACGCCCAAAACAAACACCACGACAATGGCCCAAGGAATGGTGGTGCTAGCACTTTGTTCAAAAGCAAGAAGAAGGGCCCACATGGTTGGCCACAAAAGTAAGTAAATGCCAATGGGCTTATCGGCGCGCATTAATTGCCAGTAGGCTCGGCGATTTTTCCAGCTTAAGGCAATCATTTATTGACCTTGTAACAGGGGCAATCTGGTAAAAAGGCTTCAGCAACTAGTAAGGTATCTTTTTTACGAGAGAACATCGAGCGGCGCGCCCACATTTGCTGATGCGTAGCTTGAGCTAATGTTGAATGCGCAAAAGACTCCCGGCTTATAGGGTGATGATGAAGGAGCCCAATTTCAAAACCGCTGCGCACAAAGCTTGCATCATTAAAAATACGCTGCCCGAGAGGTTGGGTACCTAAATCTGCCCAAGTAGAGCGGCACATGTGATCAGGCAGTACAGAGCGAGCAAACACCCACGGTTTATCGTCGCCATATAAAATCACTTCTCGTATTTGCCAGTCGCTGTTGTTGCTACTTTTTAATGCACTAATTTCTGTATCATCAAGCGCAACGTTCTTTTGTCCGAGTACCTTGACTTCAAACTTGTTGCATAGGGCTTGTAAACGTTCAGTTAGGGAGCCTGTGTTTAACAACCAGCTTTGCATTGGCAAGTTGATAGGCTCGAATATCTCGGGATCATCCCAGTTAACTGACAACCCAAAAGGAAAAGTAGAATTGACTAACAAAAGTGAAGATTTCTTATTATTTACCGATAAGCTAAGTCTAACATAGTGAAAAACACAACCGTATGTTCAGTTTTGAAAATATGCTTGTGAAATTTGTAAGAATTAGCTTAAAGGATATACACCCATGGCAAATACATGGCAAAACGCACAGCGATGGTGTTTGGTTTATATGGCGCTACTAGGCGCTACCCTGTTATTTAGCAATTTCTCGCATGCCCAAGACAGCGCAGCAGCGGGAGCACCCAGTATTGTTTATATTGCCATAGAGCCAGATATTGTGACCAACTACGCAGGGGATAACAGCGAGCGTTTAGGCTTTTTAAGTATCACTATCGAAATGATGCTCGACGAACCCTCTTTAATACCTGAATTAGAGCACCATATGCCCCTGCTTAGAGCGACTGCCATTCAAGTCATTGGTGCACAGCCGGAGCAAAAAATAAAATCGCTAACAGGACGTGAAGAGATGCGGCGTTTGATTCTGAAACGCTTTAGGGATTTATTGACAAAAGAGACAGGGGACGAAGTGGTCAAAGATATAATCTTTACCAAATATTTGAGCCAAGGCGGGTAAACGCGCCAACAGTTATAAGCAAAACAGCAAACTTACTGTTTTGCTTTTGGTACCGTCAAGTGCAGGGAGAGCGCCAGTAAACAACCTGAAATTAAACCAAACAAATGCGCTTCGTTCGCCATATCAACAAACAACATGCCGCTGTAGCCAAGGGCTAGCCAAACCAACAAAAATATCACAAAGCCATTCGGGATACTGATCCCCCAGCGCGGGCGTAACCAACCTATCCACCATACAAAACCAAATAAGGCATACACCACACCCGACATACCGCCAAAATTAGGACCGCTTACCAATAGCTGAGAAATATTGGCAAACAAACTCGCCACCACAAACAATATAATTAGCCAAAAACTGCCGAACACTCGCTCTAGCTGGCTCCCAAACACCCACCACCAGATCAGGTTAAAAATGATGTGAGTGGCAGAAAAATGCAGGAAATTAGGTCCAAATAATCGCCACCACTGATGATTACCTGCGAGCTGATCAAAATACTGAATGCTAAGCGCAGAGTAAATTGGATCAAAATACCCCACTATGCTCGCGATATAAACAGTAACGCATAAGCCTATTACCAATAAGGTGAACGGTGCTTTTGCAAGATCTTGCAAGCTAGGCATGGAGCCATTCCCGAGCATCCTCACCTTGCTTGTGGAAAGCTCTCCAGTATGCCACGCGGCCTCTTGAAATTTAGGCGCACGAGGATTAGCTAAAAACTCTTGTGCTATTTGCACAGCCGCTTCTTTTTGCTCCAAATTGTGCAAGCTTAAAACAAAAGCTTGTTCACCACCTTCGCTCGACGGCGCAACGCTGCAAGCAATGCCCTGTTCTCGCAAATATGCAGCCAGTAGCTGAGCGGGCTGCTCCTGACCAAAACGAATAATTGGGCTTGAGCTCGTCATGTAAGTTTATTCAGCCGCACTGGGATAAGGACTTGAAATGCCAGTATCGAAGGCATAAGCGCCGCGCCATGCCTCAAACCCGCCGTCCATACTGTAAACCTCTTTAAAACCTTGATGAATCATATATTGGGCAGCCTGTTGAGAGCTAATACCGTGGTAGCAACACACCACAACAGGCACGTCAAAGTCGTTGTCCTGAATAAACTGAGAGATACTGCTGTTAGTCAAATGATAAGCGCTAGGAATATGGCCAAGCTCAAAAGACTGTTCATCTCTGATATCCACTATCTTAATTTCGTTTTTCTCTAAACGTACCTTAGTTTGCTCTGCAGAGATATGTTGAAACTGTTCCATAATTTAAGCTGTACTCTCACTTCTTTAATAAAAATGGCGATTGCTTTATGAACAAGCAACTACGCCGCGTTCCAGTCTAACAATACTTTGCCAGACTTACCTGAGCCCATTATTTCAAAGCCCTGTTGAAAATCGTCAACCGGCAACTGGTGGGTAATAATTGGGCTGAGATCCAATCCGCTTTGCAACAGGCTTACCATCTTATACCAAGTCTCGAACATTTCACGTCCGTAAATACCTTTAATGGTTAAGCCTTTGAAAATGACTTTGTTCCAGTCTACGGATACGTCTTGAGGAGGAATGCCCAGCATAGCAATTTTTCCGCCATGGTTCATTTTATCGAGCATGTCTGAAAACGCAGAGGGCACACCCGACATCTCTAAACCAATATCGAAGCCCTCAGTCATGCCAAGGTCGTTCATAACATCTTTAAGGGGTTCTGAACTTACGTTTACTGCGCGAGATACACCCATTTTTCTTGCTAAATCCAAGCGATACTCGTTCACATCGGTGATCACCACATGGCGAGCGCCTACATGACGTGCTACTGCTGCTGCCATTATCCCAATTGGGCCAGCGCCTGTGACTAATACGTCCTCACCCACTAAATCAAATGAGAGAGCTGTGTGAACGGCGTTACCAAAGGGGTCAAAAATCGCTGCCATGTCGTCGCTGATGTTAGCTGGGATTTTAAATGCATTAAACGCGGGTATTACCAAATATTCGGCAAATGCGCCCTGGCGATTTACGCCAACGCCAGTGGTATTTCTGCATAGGTGCCTGCGCCCTGCTCGGCAATTGCGGCAATGACCACAAGTAATATGACCTTCACCGCTTACTCTATCGCCTTCTTTAAACCCGGCCACTTCGCTACCAATGCCTACCACTTCACCCACATACTCATGACCCACAATCATAGGCACAGGTATTGTGTTTTGCGACCATTCATCCCAGTTGAATATGTGCATGTCGGTGCCGCATATAGCGGTTTTACGAATTTTTATCAGCAGATCGTTAGGGCCCATTTCTGGTCGTGGATTGTCTACCATCCACATTCCGCGCTCTGGCAGTTGTTTAGCTAAAGACTTCATGCTGCATCCCCGCCTATTACGCCCATTTCTTTGCCTACTTCAACAAAAGCATCCACCGCGCGGTCGATTTGCTCGGTTGAGTGTGCTGCCGACATTTGCGTGCGTATGCGCGCTTTACCTTTTGGCACTACAGGAAATGAAAAGCCTACCACATAGATGCCTTTTTCAAGCATTTTATCCGCCATTACGCTGGCAACTTTTGCATCGCCTAGCATCACCGGAATAATTGCATGATCTTTGCCTGACAAGGTAAAACCCGCCTCTTCCATGCGCTTTCTAAAGTGTGCAGCGTTTGCTTTGAGCTTATCACGCAGGTCCTGACGTTCTGACATCATGTCGAAAACTTTAAGCGATGCAGCCACAATAGGCGGCGCCACTGAGTTTGAGAACAAATAAGGGCGCGAACGCTGTCGAAGCCAGTCAATCACTGCCTTTCTACCTGACGTAAAACCACCCGATGCTCCGCCAAGCGCTTTGCCTAGCGTGCCGGTAATAATATCTACTCGACCCATGACGTCACAATATTCGTGTGAACCTTTACCTTGCTCGCCCACAAAGCCGGTTGCATGGCAATCGTCAACCATTACCATCGCATCGTATTTGTCGGCTAAATCGCATACGCCTTTGAGGTTAGCTATCACGCCGTCCATTGAAAATACACCATCGGTAGCGATGAGTTTAAAGCGAGCACCATCATCACAGGCTTGTTTAAGCTGCGCCTCAAGCGCCTCCATGTTGTTACTTTCGTAACGATAGCGTTTCGCTTTAGACAAACGCACACCATCGATAATGCTGGCATGGTTTAGCGAGTCTGAGATAACCGCATCTTCACTTGTTAGAATGGTCTCAAACAAGCCGCCGTTTGCGTCAAAACATGAAGGATATAGGATGGTATCTTCCATCCCTAAAAATGTGCTGATTTTAGCTTCTAGGGATTTATGAATGTCTTGCGTACCGCAGATAAAACGCACTGAGGCCACACCAAACCCATGAGTGTCGAGTCCGTCTTTAGCCGCTTCAATCAAGCTAGGGTCGTTTGCTAGGCCCAAATAGTTGTTGGCGCAAAAATTAAGCACGTTCTGACCAGACTGAACCTCAATGTTTGAGTATTGTTGAGATGTGATCACCCGCTCGTTTTTATATAAGCCCTGCTCTCGGGTCTCATTTAACTGTTCATTTAAATGGTCTACAAATGCCTGCGACATACACAACATCCTTTAGTAAAAAAATTTGCTGTGAATTCTAGCGAACAAATGCGGCACTGCAAATGTTTGCTTGAAAATAGTTTTTTCCATATACAGCATAAACGTACAAAGATCTGTGCTTAACTACGCAAACCCAATTTTTGTTGCTTGGCTGTAAACATAGATAGTCACCAATATTCAGCGCGTCTAGATTGAAATTTTGTTATCTTAACCCTATTAACCTTTAAGGTTTTCAAGAGCAGGACCTTTATCAATGAGTATTGACATATTGACCGCACCTAATCATGTGAGCCTTTTGCGCACTGAGCTTGGTCAGTCATTAAATCTGGGCTTAAAGCACTTCGACCTAGATTATCTGGAAGGAAAGAATGCGATTACGCACATTGCCCAAGGGCGTGGCAAAGTCTATTTCTTCAGGCATCAAGACAAAGAACTCGTACTGCGTCACTATCATCGCGGGGGCTTGTTCGGCAAAGCCAATAAAGACAAATTTGTTTATGCTGGCATGCACAAAACCAGAAGCTTCCAAGAGCTCCAGATTCTTGAATATTTGCGCCAAAATGGGCTTGATGTGCCCTATCCTGTTGCAGGCAGAGTCATTAAAAAAGGCGCATTTTACCGCGCAGATATTATTACCGAGCTAGTACCTGAAGCCCAAGAACTGCATGAAATGCTGAAAATGCATGAAATTGATGATGAGCTATGGTTACAAATAGGCAGAGTATTGCGCCAACTGCATAACCTAAACGTGCGCCACGACGACATTAACGTTAAAAACGTGTTGGTCACGAAAGACAAAAAAGTCGTGCTTATCGATTTTGATAAATGTACAAAGCAAGATAGTGGAAACTGGAAATCAGCCAACATGGCGCGCTTTTACCGCTCATTGATTAAACAATATAATAAACATAAACCCTACTATTTCGCTCAGTCAAACTGGGAAATGCTACAAAGTGGATATGCTGAGACGGCCCAAGGCAAATAAATTAATAACTCACGCCTTGCTAAAAGGCGTATTGCGCTTTTAGATAGAGCAAAGCGTCCACTTCGTCCTCGCGCGTATCGTAGTCTCTGTTAGCAACACTTCCACCAGCTTTTAGCAGCCAGCTTCCATAAGGTCGTTGATAGAAACCCGAGAGCTCCAACACATCTTCTGAAACATCTTCTGTTAACACCGGCGAAGGGCGCTGTCCGTCTGGGTTTAACTCGGCCGCCCTTAGGTAAACCTCCGCTACCGCGCCATCATCAAAGCGTATGTTAGCGCCCAAGGTAATTTGCTTTGCGTCAGAGTCAAAAGTGCTGCCTAAAGTGCGCCCATACATGCGATATCCACTTTGGTATAGTCCATTTTCGTAATAGCAGTTAGTTACCGCGCTTTCGCCATCGCAAGCGATATTGGTGTCGCTGGTTTCTAAGAATATTTTAGCAGTGCTCAGGTAGGTCGACACACCAAATAAGTTGGCATTGTCTGTGATTTTGTATCCGTCTACAGCATCTTCGCCAATGCGCTGAACATATAAAGAAACTGGGCGAGAAAAAACATTGAAAGTGTAGCTAAAATCAAAGCCCGCCAAATGATTGCCACGAGTTGTAAGCTGCGCATCTGTACAAGAAGGTTCTCTTAAGCATACCGTCTGGAAAGTAATAACTTCCCAAAATGCGCCCAAGCTTTCGTCTTGCCCTTCTCCGCCCCACATGGCCGCCCACGATACGCCAAACTCAAAACCTGAGAACGGACGAGCGGTGAAGCGCGTGAGTAAAAGTTTAGTATCGGGGATTGCCCTTTGTGACTCCATTTGCCCAAGCTGCGTTGTAAAATACCAAGGCCCTACCCACGCTAACCAGGGATGTTCAGAAGCGGTCGTCACTGAGCGTGAAAAGGCGACAGACTTCAATGGACGAGTATTGTTCGACAAAATTAAACTTGATGACTGCCCTGGGCCCCAAAACTGGTCCATCGACCCCACCCGCAAATTCCAGTCACCAAACTGATAGGCTAAAAACGAGTTGTCGAGGTTAGCTTCGCCGCCCGATGCATAGTTTAAAGCCAATTGCCCCGACCAACGCTCATGATTAAACTCACTGGTGAGGCTTATTTCGCCTTTATCTTCTACGCCATCGTCTAAACTGCGAAAGCGCACATCGTCAGTTGCACCTTGAAGGGTAATAAACTGCTGAAATGTTTGATTTTTTTGAATATTGAAATGATGACTTAAGCGAGCGAAAGCTTGCGCTGGCATAGGCGCCATGTTTTCGATGGCTAAAGAAGAAAGTTGCCCTGCAATACCTTTCCAGGGGATAGGATATGTTGTTGCTGCAGAGTCTAAATACCCCCATTCAACCAAGGTCTGCACATCGTAATGCAGCTGCTTATCCTGCGTGCCTATCCAAGCCGAGGCATGAACTGCCTGCTGTGTTGACACGGCGGCAAGTAAAATAGCGACAACAAAAGCGCCTCTGCGTAGTCCTTTCAATCGAATACCCTGTGTTTATCGAAACCTGATTATGGGAACATAATTATCGAAATTAAAATTATAAAATCTTCGTCACGCAAAAACTATCGCGCCAAAGAGCCGTGATCATATCGGATTTTAGTCTCATTCACTATTTTTGATTTGCAAATTACTGTAATTGTTCGTTAAGGTGACGCCTCCCTTATGCTAAGGAACACAAGATGTCATTCAACGCCGCCAACAACAAAGCTATTTATCCAGGAACCTTCGATCCAATCACAAATGGCCATGCTGATTTGATTGAACGGGCTGCGAACATGTTTTCACATGTGATTGTGGCAATTGCCTCAAACCCTAGCAAAAAGCCATTATTCTCCTTAGAAGAAAGGGTAGACATGATAACAGAGGTGAGCGCTCACTTACCAAATGTTACAGTAAAGGGCTTTACGGGTTTGCTGGCGGAGTATGCAAAACAAGAAGGTTCAAATATTTTAATTCGAGGCTTGCGTGCGGTATCTGACTTTGAGTATGAGTTCCAACTTGCCAATATGAACAGACGCTTAAATCCAGATTTAGAGAGTGTTTTCCTCACCCCTTCTGAAGAAAACTCGTTTATTTCATCTACGCTGGTAAAAGAAGTGGCAATGCACAATGGAGATGTTTCAGAGTTTTGTCATCCGGTCGTGCTAGCAGCGCTTGTTGAAAGACTTAAAGAGCATAAAAACTTACACGACCAGTCTGCATAAACCTCGCACGCTCAAAAACCAGGGTCATGCGCTACTTCATTTACTATAATGAGCGTTATTTGATTAAAGCTAAATAACGCTCGGTAATTTGCTTAGCCGTCACTTGAGACAATATTGGGTGCTGCTCAAGCGTTAGCGTGTCTTCTAATGCAAGGTTAACCGCTTCGGCTAGCGATTCAGGCGAGCGCGGCTTTACTAAATACCGGCTCAATTCACCTTGCATAATTTCTTTTGGCCCGTGTGGGCAATTAGTCGATACGACTTTTGTGCCGCATATGATTGACTCTATCAGCACTGTTGGCAGTCCTTCAAAGTCAGAGCTGAGCACAAGCAGTTCAGCGCGCTTCATCCATGCATAAGGATTGGCGGTAAATCCAGGTAAGACCAGCCTGTCTTCTACACCGTATTTTACAGCGAGCTTTTCAAGTTTTCGGGTGTTACCCGTTAGGCAAACTAATTTGCAGTCAGGTGAAACCTGTTTAAGCGCCATAAATAATATGTCGTGACGCTTTGCTTTAGCGGCGCGACCAACGTGCAAAATAAATTTATCGGGTACCTGTGCATCAATCTCTTCGTTTGCCAAGCGCTGGATCTGCTCAATATCAAAAGGATTGTATATGCAGACCACACTTTTTGGCCGAAACAGCGAGGCTTTTGAGACTTCGTCTGCAACCCCTTCAGACACCGCGATAAGATTTTTACCACTTAGCTCTTTCAAAATCTTTTGCATGTAAAAGTATTTGATTGGCCCCATGCGTCGCTCGCGCTTGAGCTCTTGCACGTAGGAGTTATGGATCACATAAAAGCAGTTTGTGAATTTACATGCGCTTGCAACCCTATAGCTCTCGTACAAATTGACCAACACCATGTCAAACTTGCCCTGCTCTTGCTCTGTTTCACTCATACTCGCTTGCAGCATTGCAGCAAGCTTTTCTCGATTGAACCAGCCGCGGATACGACCGGCAAAGCGGTAAAGCGGAAACTTGACCTTTATATCTTTTGGGATGTCGTATTGCGTGGTGTTTTTCAAGGAGAAAAAGGTCACGCTATGACCTTGAGCAATCATTTCTGAAGCTAGAGTGAGCATCACCTTCTCGGCGCCACCGCCGGCTAGAGAATCGATGATGATGGCAATGTTTTTTGCAGCTCTATGCTCTGTCACTATTTATACTCTAAAGATGGAGGCAAAAAGCGCTTAGTTTGCACGTCTTATTGCGTTGTTAATTTTAAACGCTATTTGTTGCTTTATGCGTCTGATTCGATGCTTTTTAAGGCTGCTTCTGCTTTGTACTGCGGTTATATCGCTTGCCACATCGGGTGCCGGTGCAAAAGGAAAGGGTTTTATACCTTGTATTTGAATGTCCTTTTCCCACCAATATTGCAAGTCTATATCTACCGGGCGCCCAAAGCTTTCAGAAGCCTTCAGTAACTTTTCTGCTCCCTGATAACTTACCAACTGAGCACAGGTTCGAGCTGGGACTTTATCAAAGCTGACTAAATGGGAATTACCGATGGTTTGCAAAATACGCGTTTTTCGTTTTCGCCCTGGATGATCTGAGAGCTTGATATAGTCAAAATTTTGCTGTGCTTTAGCAAAGAGGAGCACATCATCCAAAGGGTGCTCGAATAAAAAATCGTCTTCTAAAATAATCGCCGAAGGCAAGTTTCGCTCAATAATATGCTGCCAGGCTTTTCGGTGACTCAAATAGCACCCAACTTCTCCCGCGGTAAGCACTTTGTAGTAATCTGAGATGTTTTTTTGCTTACAATAATGCTCATGCAATTGCGCTTGACTCATTAGTCTGCCGTCTACTGCAGAAATCCGCTCAAAAGAAAGCTTATGCTTAGATAGCTCACTTTCAACTTTTGCCAATCGCTCAGTAGAACCATCTAGATTGATTACAAAAATAGGCAGATTGTTGCTAATTTCGCTCTGGGTCATGGCGGCGATATGCTCTTATTAGAAGTCGCTCAATTAAGCTTATTATGGCATAAAGCCATAGCGATTAAATAGACTCACATTATTTTTGGCATTTGATGCAAAAAAAGGTATTTCTCTGCCCAATCACTTTATTGCGAATTGGGGTAGCGCAAACATCACAAGGCTCACCGGTTCGTCCATATACATTTAGGTGCTGAGCAAAGTAACCGGGGTTGCCATCGGCCTGAGCAAAATCTCTTAAGGTAGTGCCGCCTTGCTCTATGGCTTTTGCTAGCACCACTTTAATATTATCGCTCAAGCGCATGTAACGGGCTTTGCTGACCTTGCCGGCAGCCCTTCTTGGGTCAATACCGCTGCGAAACAATGATTCATTCGCATAGATATTACCCACGCCCACCACAACAGCATTATCCATGATAAAGGCTTTAATAGGCGTTTGCCGCCCGCGCGACATAGTAAACAATCGCTCAAAACCAAAATCGTCGCTCAAAGGCTCAGGTCCTAAGCGCTGAAGTAAGCTTAGTTCATCATTGTTTATGCCTTGCCACAGACAACTGCCAAAACGGCGAGCATCGTTTAACACGAGTTTTTTGCCACTTTGCATTTCTATTTCGAGATGGTCATGCTTTTTGCGCGGCAGTGTTGCATCCACAACTCGCATCTTGCCCGACATACCCAAATGCAATACCAATGCGCCCAGTTCAGTGTTTAAAAATAGATACTTGGCTCGACGTGTTACGCTATTTACACAAAAACCCTCGGCCTGGTATACCTCATCTGGTATAGGCCAGCGCATTTGCTTTTGATGCACATGGATTTTTTTGATGCACTGCCCTTCAATATAAGGTGCAATGCCCAAGCGTGTCACTTCAACTTCAGGTAACTCTGGCATAGGCTTGTTTTTCGCTTTGGCTAGTTAGTTAATATGGCTTAAGTACTGCTTTTATTTGGTAGTATCAATCACTTTGCTGGCAGCAGCTGGGTAAAATTCGGGAAATCTAAGACGTATAAGTCCCCGTTGTAAATAACATAGGGCACACCTTCATACTCCAACATACCCATCACTTGTGGGTTTTTCGCGCCCGCTATCCAAATACTCACAATGTATTGTGGGTTGGCAGTAATATCAGGCGATAGCATTTCGCTGCTAGGACTTAGCATGGCTCGCTGCCACTGCGTGACCAGCGCATCAATATCTTCACTCTGCATATCCGGCAGGTCATTCTCACTTGGCGCGCTAACGCGCCAGCCGGTGCCTATGCGTTCAAAGCTAAGCACGTTGATTTGCATGCTCAGAATAAATTCGTTTTCGCCTACGATTGTGCGGCTACCGTTATCATCAATAGGAAATAGCCTGTCGTAATTGAATATCACAATGAGTATCAACATGGCGAATATCAGCACGTTGTTCCATGCTTTCTGTGACAGTCTGCGCATTTAACTTCCTATCGTAAATTACTGCTATCTCGATATTAGCGTATCTTGAGCGTATTGGTCTACGCTTGTTATCGCTAGCGCTTTTGTGTCAGACAACAAAAAACCCAGCAGTGCTGGGCTTTTTAATGGAGACAGAATCTGCTCATTTATATGAGCGAAGACCTTTAAAAGGTGCTTACTTGATTTTCGCTTCCTTGAACATAACGTGCTGACGAATTTTAGGATCGAATTTTTTGATCTCCATTTTGCCAGGCATGTTACGTTTGTTTTTGTCTGTGGTGTAGTAGAAACCAGTTCCAGCAGATGATACTAATTTGATTTTATCACGCATGATTTTCTTCCTTAGACCTTTTCACCACGAGCACGGATGTCAGTTAATACTGCATCAATACCCTTCTTATCAATGATACGCATACCTTTAGTGGTAAGACGTAATTTAACGAAACGATTTTCGCTTTCAACCCAAAAACGGTGTGTTTGTAGGTTTGGTAAGAAACGACGACGAGTCGCGTTTCTAGCGTGAGAGCGGTTGTTACCCACTGCAGGACGCTTGCCTGTAACTACACATACTTTAGCCATGTTTGTCTCCAAAACAACTTGTTTGCGGCTTCACTACAGCAAACAAAATTGCTGTGGAACGCTATTAATAATGAGGGCGCATGTTATACAGCAAGGACGTTTAAAAAACAAGAAAATTTGATCAAAAAATCACTTTTCACGCTGTTTTGGGCTAATAATTGTAATTCAAGGTCAAAGCCCCACGGGTGCTCTGAATTATAACAAGCCTCTTTGCGCAAACGAAACGGCCGTACCATCACCAATAACAAAGTGATCAAGAACCGTAACATCAACCAAAGCCAAGGCCTGTTTAATCTTCTGCGTGATGTTAATGTCAGACTGACTAGGCTCAGCGCGTCCGCTTGGATGATTGTGCGCTAAAATAACGGCTGCAGCATTATCCTCCATCGCTTGCTTCACCAGCTCTCTTGGGTAAACTGCGGCGCTGTTTATGGTTCCTTGGAACATTTCTCGATAAGCAATTAATTGATGTTGAGAATCGAGCATTAGCATCGAAAAGACTTCCCGCTGCTTGTCTCTCAATTGCGAAATCAAGTACAAAGACGCGTCGTCAGCATGCAAAAAGCTGCGTTCGCGCACCATCTGCTCGGTTAAATTGCGTTTTTGTAATTCTATGCTGGCTTGCAATATAGCGTATTTGGCTTTGCCGAAACCTGAAGTACCTAAAAGCTTTCGTTTTGGCGCTTGTAAAAGGCTACGCAGTGAACCGTGGCTCACTAAAGCTTCTTTAGCAATTTGCACGGCATTTTGTCCTTTTAAACCCGTTTGCAAAAAGATGGCGAGCAATTCGGCATCGCTTAAAGTATGTGCGCCGTAGTGTAAAAGTTTTTCTCTGGGTCGCTCATGTTCGGGCCAGTCTAATATTTTCATGTTCCCATCCTTGGATAACAATGGTTTAATAATGCGAGATACAAGACAACAAGTATCGGCGAGTACAGAGCTATTTTGTACTCCCTTAGGACCATTATGCAACTTGAACAAAAGAATGTATTAGTAGGTATCAGCGGCGGTATTGCCGCGTATAAAACGCCTGATTTAGTGCGTAAACTCAAAGCTGAAGGTGCAAATGTAAGAGTAGTCTTGACACAATCAGCCACACATTTTGTTTCAAGCCTATCGCTTCAGGCAGTGTCTGGCGAAAAAGTAAGCACTCACTTATTAGATGAAGAAGCCGAAGCTGGCATGGGTCACATTGAACTCGCACGTTGGGCCGATGTATTTTTGATTGCCCCAGCAACCGCTAACTGCATGGCTAAGCTTGCGCATGGCTTGGCTGATGATTTACTCAGCACCTTAGCGTTAGCAACAAATGCCCCTATACTCATCGCACCAGCAATGAATCAGCAAATGTGGGCAGCACCCGCTACTTTAGCCAATCTTGAGACTTTACTCTCAAGAGGCCTTACTCAACTGGGGCCCGCCTCAGGTGAGCAAGCGTGTGGCGACGTAGGCTATGGTCGAATGCTCGAACCTGAAGAACTCGTTAATGAGGTGACGGCGTTTGTTGCTAAGCAGAGCAGCAATGCGACGGCTCATGAGCAATTATTAGTCGGCAAACGCGTGATGATTACCGCTGGCCCTACCCGCGAAGCGATAGATCCCGTTCGATACATCAGCAATCATAGCTCAGGTAAAATGGGCTATGCTTTAGCCAGAGCAGCGCAGTCGTTAGGCGCAAGTGTTACGCTTGTGTCTGGCCCAGTGGAGCTTTCACCGCCAAGTAATATTGAGCAAATAAACGTCATCAGCGCGCAGGATATGCTAGGTGCGGTCGAGGAAAATATCGCCTCTCAAGATATATTTATTGCTTGTGCCGCCGTTGCGGATTACCGTATTGCCAGCGAAAATACGCAAAAGCTGAAGAAAAAAGCGCAAGAACTTTCACTTACATTTACGCAAAACCCTGATATTCTAAAAACAGTCGCCAGCAGAACAGCGCCTCCTTTTACCCTAGGCTTTGCCGCTGAAACTAACGATGTAGAGAACTACGCTCGCAAGAAGCTTGTGAATAAAAAGCTTAATATGATTGCCGCAAATGACGTGTCTATCCCCGGTTTGGGATTTAATTCTGATCGAAATGCGTTGATTGTAATTACTAAAGAACACACTCAAAAACTAGCCCCTGCTAGTAAAGACTCACTTGCACTAGAGCTATTAAAATTATTGCATCTTGAGTATACTCGAACACAAAAGAATTAAGAACAATACAACATGCCCGCAGCGAAACGACCAAATAGAAAAGCACAAATATTACAATCATTAGCCGGAATGCTAGAAACTCATCATGGCCAACGCATTACTACCGCTAAACTTGCAGAGGAAGTAGGTGTATCAGAGGCCGCTCTTTATCGTCATTTCCCCTCAAAAGCGAGAATGTTTGAGGGCTTAATTGAGTTTATTGAAGAAACCTTATTTTCACGCATTAACAAAATTCTTAACGATGAAAAAGACGTGGCTAACCGTTGCCAGCTGATCTTGCATTTACTGCTCGGGTTTGCGGAAAAAAATCCGGGGATCACACGCATTTTAAATGGTGATGCGCTTATGGGAGAGCAAGAACGTTTACGTGAACGCATCGCTCAGTTGTTTGACCGCCTAGAAACACAGTTAAAAAATGTGCTCAGAGAGCGTAAGCTTCGTGAGGGTAAGTCCATTTCAGTAGATGAAGCTTTACTTGCTAACATGCTAATATGTTTTGTCGACGGTAAAATTAATCAGTATGTTAGAAGCCAATTTCAACGTCGTCCCACTCAGCAATTTAATGAGCATTGGGCACACATAAAAAACTCTTACCTTTAAAATTTTCTGTAATAACAAAAACGCCGGAGCAAAAGCTACCGGCGTTTTTTATTGTGTTTAAACTTTCTTCAATAAGCTTTTTTCAAGCCTAAGGTCTATCGCCTAGGTTATAGTCTTTGCCGAAGGTCTTTCCGAAGAAGCTATCGCGATACCACGTTGGTCTTTGCGGCGCGTCAGCGAGAGTTTTACCAATTTCAAAGTTTACTTGGGTAAACGTGCGAGCGGCATTCCAGTCAAAATCCTGATTCATATCATCTGACGGACGATGATAATGCGTTCCCAAAAAGGTATTGAGCACTTCGCTTCCATCTATTTCTGGGTCCTTTGATTCAATACCGGTCACCAAAAATACCGCTGGTACGCCTTGTTTCACAAATGCATAGTGATCAGATCGGGTAAACAAATTTAGGTCTGGCCATGGATCGTCAGTTAACTTGATATCCGCGTTTGCCGCTGCGGTTTTAACGTAATCACCCATCGTGCTATGGCTCGCACCAAAGGCAATAACATCGGCAAACTCATAGGTCAGTAACGGCATGTCTAAATTGACGTTCGCTACCATTGATTCCAAAGGAACCGTCGGATTTTTAGCGTAATAGTCTGCGCCAAGCAGTCCCTTTTCTTCGCCTGTAACGGCTAAAAACATTACTGAGCGTGCAGGCGCCTTAGGCAAACTTGCAAACATGCGCGCGGTTTCTAACATAACTGAGGTGCCAGATGCATTATCAAGGGCGCCATTGTTTATGCGGTCTTTTTCAACCGATTTGGATATGCCAATATGATCAGAGTGCGCGGTAAACACAATGTATTCATCTTTTAGCTCTGGGTCGCTTCCCGGTAATACAGCAGCAACGTTGGGGCTGGTTAAATCTTCATGTAAAGACTCTCTTGCTAAATTTACACTCACCGACATTTCAAAGCCACTTGGTACTTTATCGTCTTCAAGCAATTCGTAAATTTCAGAGATAGGGCTTGGCGCATCAGCAAATAGCGTTTCAGCGCTTGCCATACTCATATAAGCACTCGCAATAAGTTCTGGATACGTATTGCCAACATTACCTTGTGTATCTACCCATCGCATACGCGGCGTATGGATGTAATTTAACGATTGCTGGTAGGAGCGTACTTTCTCCCCTGCCGGTGTTTGCACGGTAATAAAACCCACCGCACCGTTGTCTACTGCATATTTTGACTTTTGTGCACCTGACGCCAAATGCGCGCCTTCTTCAGAATCAAGAAGCGAAGGTTTACCAGAAAGTGCGACAACTATTTTGCCTTCTACATCCAGCCCTTCGTAGTCATTGTGTTCAAATTCTTGGGCAATAATGCCGTAACCAACAAACACCAAAGGGGCACTAAGCTGCGAGTCAGTACGCACCGGGTCTGGCCCCATGATGAAGTCACTCGGGTAGTCAAAGCTATACTCTTTATCTCCTGCTGTTACGGAAAATACTGGAGACTCTTGCACCAAAAGCGCTTTTCTAAAGCCAACTCTCTGCATGAAAGTGCCGTTATCACCGGCTGGCTCAAGCCCATATTTTTTAAACTCACTGGCGATATATAAAGACGCTATCTCATGCCCTTGAGAGCCGGTATCGCGGCCTTCTAATAAATCATCCGCCAAAAACGCCATATGGCCTTTAATGTTATCAACATAAGGCACTGGATTGTTGCTCTGCTGTGAGTGATTAGCGTTTGATGATGATGTTTGCGAACACCCTGATAAAGCGCCGCTTAGCAAACACGTTGCTAATATAGTTAATATTGGTTTCTTAAAATGATTCACAAATTATTCCATGTAAATAAAGACACGGGTTTATAACATATTTAAGCCCTCTAGAGGCAGATATGGCCCTTTTATTTACATTCTTTTACACTAATTTGCAGGATAGCTTCTCAACAACACTGTGTTTGCTTTTTATTCAAAATCAACTGAGCTTGGCTGTGTTTACATTAAGCTATTTGAGAATGCTTGCAGTTGCGCGGTAGATAAAGTATAGAATAGGGACTCGTTTCTCAAAGCTAGGTAGAAGTAATGCCTCAAGCTCGCAAATATCAGTTGGAAAAGGTCTTAGAACACGCTCTGCCTTTAGCCATAGAGCGTGGCTACCGCGGCTGCCCGATGGCTGTGTTGATTGCACAAACAGGCTTTAATCGACGCGCTTTTTATCTGCACTTCAAAAATAAAGAGGAATTTTTTGAAGCCTTACTTAACCATTATTTGCAGGCGCATTTGTTACCCCTTAATCAGCATTTGAGCGCAAGCAATGACGCACAAAGCTGCATAGTGCGATACTTCACTGAGTATCAACAGCTTATCCATTCGCGCGGCTGCTTACTTACCAAACTGATTGTTGAAATGGGGAGTGCAAACACTGCAATTCAGCATGAAGCAAGATGGTTTTATGATCAACTGCAGTTAGAGTTCATTGCCTTGTTGGAGCGAGCACAGCAACATAAGCAAATAACTCGTCATATCAATATTGAAAAGCAAGCTTTGAGACTCACCTGTTTAGCACAGGGTTTTGCGGTCTCTAGTCATATCATTCAGGGTAAGGATGATGTTTCGCCGCTTATTCAATCTATATTCGACCTATCGTCGTAAACAAAGCACTCCCGCACTTCATGGAACTAGGCATGCCAATTAGACAAACGCTAATGCGCTTAACGACATTAATTATAGTGCTAGGACTGTTTAGCTGCGCTTCAAACTCTGATGAAAAACCTCCTAAAGACCGAAACCATCACACTGCTGATGGCTATCGAAACATGTACATTGAAGACAGCGAAAAAAGCTTTTTTGACTTTTTAAAGATGCGTTTTTTAGGTGAAGAAGAATGGGCGGATCATGCAAAATATGCCAACGATGTACCCATTCAAGATGTAGAACTTACTAAAATCAAAGCGCCAGGGGAGGATTTACAATTAACTTGGCTAGGGCACGCTATGTTTTTGATTCAGTATAAGGGTTTGAATATTTTAACCGACCCTATTTTTACTGATCGCGCATCCCCCATTCCATTTGCAGGGCCAAAACGCTATGTACGCCACGCCATGGATTATGCTGAACTGCCTGAGATTGACCTTGTGCTTATTAGTCACAATCACTACGACCATTTAGATACAGATACCCTCGAGCAACTTTCTGAAAAATCACTAACACAAACAAAGCCTATCCGTTTTTATGTGCCGTTGGGGCTCATTCCAATTTTATCGGACAGCGGGGTTCAAGAGCAGGATATTCAGGAAATGGACTGGTGGGATACCTCTGAAACCGCTGATTACAAAGTTCATGCCCTGCCTACTCAGCATTGGTCTGCGCGGGGCACTTCAGACCGCCGAGAAACCTTATGGGCAAGTTGGGCGGTTGAAATTCAAGGCCGCAAGCTTTGGTTTGCTGGCGACACTGGCTATAATAATGTTCAATTTAAACAGATTGGCAAATATCTTGGTAAGGCTGACCTTGCCATTATTCCCATAGGTGCCTATGAGCCTCGCTGGTTTATGCAGCAGTATCACGTCAATCCTGGTGAGGCGATAAACATTCATCAAGATATTAACAGCGATTACTCCATTGGCATGCATTGGGGTACCTTCCCTCTAACGGCAGAGATGCCTATGGCACCTGTAATTGAGCTTGAGCAACAAAGAGCAAAAAAAGGGGTTTCAGCCCAAGAGTTTGATACCATGGCAATTGGCGAAAGCCGTTCAGTAGTATTTAAAGAATAAAAGGCTAAAATGTAACATAAGCATTTGCGCAATGTAGAGTAATAACAATACGTGGTTTTGTGTGAGAAATATGAGTGACAATCAGGCAATTTATAAAATTCAATTTGTTAGTAATGGCGAACGTTACGAGGTTTATGTTCGTGAATTGGCGTCGAGTCAGGTGTTTGGTTTTATCGAAATTGCTGATTTTGTGTGGGATACCCATTCGTCAATAGTGCTTGACCCTAGCCACGAAAAGCTCAAAAGCGAGTTTTCAAAAGTGAAACGCAGCTATATTCCCATGCACAATGTGCTAAGAATTGATCAGGTTGAAAAACAAGGCAGCGCCAAAATCACTCAGCTTTCTGATAAAGTGACTGCACTGCACTCGCCCATATACACGCCTAAGAAATAATAGCCGGCGTTAGCCAAATAGTAGGTAAGCATAATGAACATGATGAAAAAGTTTTTTCTACTCACTTTATTGGCACTAAGCGCCAGTATGTCTGCTGCCCAAGAAAAGCAAAGTGAACATTCACAAAACCTTGATGCCTTACTCGATACCATTTGGCAGTATGAAGTATCGCAATTTCCTAGCATGGCTCGTTCCGAAGGAAAAACACCAGCTAGACGACTGACTGACATAAGCATGCCAGCAATGCAGGCTCGCTTCGAAGCATTTAGCGATTATCTTGCCAAGCTCAAAGAAATTGATATGGCATCCCTCAGTGAGGCCGAACAAATAAGTTATTTAATGCAAGAGTATCGCTTAAATAACTATATCGATGGCTTTCAGTTTAAAGAATATCGAGTACCTATTACCTCTGAATACGGCTTTCACAGCAGTTTAGGGCGCCAACCTGATAACACTAAGATAAACACCCAGCAAGATTTTGATGATTACCTAGCGCTCCTCGATGCCATCCCCGAAAACATGCAGCTAAACATGCAATACATGAAAGAAGGGCTAGCGGCTGGTCATTCCCAGCCGCAGGTAGTGTTAATTGGCTATGAAGACAGTATTATGCCTTTTACTGTAGATAATATTGATGACAATCCGTTTTATGCGCCAATCAAGCGCGCAAAACAAGGTTTGTTAAATGAAGAGCAACTGGCGCTTGCAGCGCAAAAAGTAGCTGCCGTAAGGGATGAATATCAAGCGTTTTACGACTTTTTTGTTAACGATTACAAAGTTAATGCTAAAACCGATATCGCTGCGACTAACTGGCCTGATGGCGAGGCTTTTTACAATAATCGTATCAAGCACTACACAACGACCGATTTAAGCGCGCAAGAAATTCATGAAATTGGCTTGAGCGAAGTCGCCCGCATCCGCGCGGAAATGCAGAATATTGTGGATGAGTTAGAGTTTGATGGCGATATTAACGCCTTTATTGAGTTCTTACGCACGGACGAACGCTTTTACGCAAAAAGCGCCAAAGAACTCATCATGGTGGCATCTTATATTTCTAAACAAATGGATGCTCGCCTACCCCAGCTTTTTTATAAAATGCCTCGCATTCCTTACGGAGTAGCTCCCGTACCCGACAGCATAGCTCCTAAATATACCACTGGCCGCTATATTTCTCCGCGCAGTGACGACCAGCCAGGCTACTATTGGGTAAATACTTACGCGCTAGATAAACGCCCTCTTTATGCCTTGCCTGCACTGACTTTGCATGAAGCTGTACCGGGCCATCATTTTCAAATATCCCTGGCCGCTGAGCTAGAAGATTTACCCAATGTACGCCGCAAAACCTATATCTCTGCTTTTGGAGAAGGCTGGGGCTTATATTCAGAATATTTAGGTTTAGAAGTCGGTATTTACGAAGACCCCTACGATAACTTTGGGCGTTTAAGCTATGAAATGTGGCGCGCATGCCGCTTGGTCGTTGACACCGGCATGCATGTGTTTGGTTGGAGTCGTGATAAAGCGCTAGCCTATATGCTGGAAAACACCGCGCTGAGTGAGCACAACGTGCGTACTGAAATAGACCGTTATATCTCATGGCCTGCACAAGCACTCTCCTACAAAATTGGTGAGATAAAAATCAAAGCCTTGCGCGCTGAAGCAGAACAAGTACTAGGTGATAAGTTTGATTTACGTGCCTTTCATGACGCCGTGCTTGCCCATGGCTCTGTGCCACTGTTTATTTTAGAGCGCAATATGAAACAATTTATTGCTGACGAATTAGCAAAGTCGTAAAGCAATTTTAGTGATGTTTATGCGGCTGGTAGTGTGTATATCAATGATTGAAAATTCTTTGCATACACAGCCAAAATTTTTTAGCTTGTTTGAAACAAGACAAGCCCTTTACAAGGATGTTTTATGAAAAAAACACTTTCCATTATTGTTGTATTACTGCTCGGATTTGCGCTGATTGGACCTAAGTTTGCGGGCATGACTTTCAATCAAAATGTTGATGACTATATTGATGCGGTAAATGCTCAAGGGGTTTATGAAATCACCATGCTTGAGCGCGAACAGACTTGGTTCTCTAGCACCGCTGAAATTAAGGCTAAAATAAATCTGCCGAATGCAGCGCAACAAGGTGATATTCAAGACTGGTCGGCTAACTTTCAGATTGAAGCGCAACATGGACCGTTTTTAACACGCAGTGGGTTTGGCATAGGCTGGCTCGACTGGGCTGTGACGCTAATTGTGAATGAGCTGCCCCCTTCTTTTAAAATTGCCTCACAAGATCCCATTTACCAAGCCAGCGGTAAAATGGGTTTGTTCGCCGATACTAGCTATCAAGACCGCATTCTCGCCTTCACCTACACAGAGCCGACTATGGGTATGGTGTTTTCTACTGATGGCTGGCAAGGTCAAGGTCACTTTTCTTCAAGCTCATTTATGTATGAAGGCCTACTGACCAATATGAAGATGGGCTTACCTGACACATACGATCTTATGATTGATGAATTGCAAGTTTCTTCGGACACCCAAGCTTCTATTATGGACATGCTTAGCGGCAGTTTTTACAACGGCAATGCAGCTCTTTCAATGTCTGAGCTTAAGTTAAATAATTTAGTAGATAAAAGCTCGGCACAAGTGAGCAACTTAACGCTCAACAGTAGTATAGATTTTGACAGCGGCAGCGGTTTAGCTGATACCACAACTAACTTAACATTAGACAGCTTTACAAATGCTGAGCTTACCCTTAAAGACACCGTATTAGTGCTTGAAGTCAATAATTTGCAGGAGGCATTTTTTAAAGCATATCAGCAAATGAATAAAGAGATCATGGAGTCTCCTGACCGAGCACAAAGTATTATGCAGGAAACCATGCAAAATCATCTGTTAGGTCAATTAAGTGCTGATCCTGAATTTAATCTTAGCAAATTTGAAGCGGTGCTTAACGACGGCAACATCAATATGAGCAGCAACTCAAAGTTGGTAGGCATAAGCGCTTTACCCGATACACTAGAAAGCAATACCTTCTGGCTTGAGCACTTAGCATCTACTGCCCAAATGAATGTAGATGAAAGTGCTGCTTTGTTTATTGCCAAGACTTTCATTGAGGGTCAACTTGCAGGTAATCCGCAGCTAGCAGAGATGGAGCCGGAGCAGTTCAAACAAGTTATCGCCCAACAAAGTGTGGCGACTATCAATAGCATGGTACAGCAGGGCTTATTAGAAAAAACCGAAAATGGCTATAGCATGTCGTTTACTTTAAACGATGGCAAAGCCACATTAAACGGTAAGGCAATGCCCATTCCGATGTAGCGCCCTACTGACGATAAACATCTAGCTTAATTGCAAAACCAGCCTCAAAGCTGGTTTTTTTATTTAAAAACTCAAATGTAAACTAATAAAAACTTCCTACAAATAAATTACTTAGTGTGGATAACAAGGGCAAAGCTGAGAATAGCTTGATCACTTAAATAAAGCATTTATACTGTATGTATATACAGTTATTTAGAGTGCTTTATGAACCCTATTTTACATGACTTGGAAAATAAACAATGGATATGGACAGCCGCCCAAACGCCGCAAGCATCTGTTGAAAACACTCGTTTAAAAACCGGTTACAAAGCTTTAGATAATGCTTTATCTGGCGGTTTTCCTAAGGCCGGAATGATTCACGTAAGCAGCCACCTAGGCTGTGGTGAACTGCGCCTGATGTTAAATATTTTACGGGAGCAAGCTGGTGCACAGAGCAATAAAATGTGGGCATTTATTGCACCTCCCTTTGCGCTTAACGCCGAGTTTTTATTAGCTGAAAACATTCCGCTGGAGCATTTAGTATTAATACAGGCTGACTCTACAAAAGACGCACTTTGGAGTGCAGAGCAGTGTGCTAAAAGCGGTATTTGCGAGGGAGTATTTTTATGGCAGCAAGATTTAACCCACGCACAAATACGCAAACTAGAGCTGGCGGCTTTGCATGGCGCTAGCCATTGTTTTTGGTTTGATACCAGTTCACATAAAAGAGCTAACTTACCCTTAACTTTGTCTTTGTCATTACAGCGAGAAGATGAACAGCTCAAAGTGCGTATCAACAAACAAAAAGTCGGCTGGCCAAAGCCTGCGGTTACCATAAAACTAGCGTTTAAATCTAAAACCGGTCGCATTTTCAGGCCTAAACCGCACAACAGTGACAATGTTGTACACCTTCGTGGTTTTTCATAAGTAGCAAAATTAAGATGCAGTTTGATACGCGCTCTTTGTGGATTTATCTACACTTTCCCAAGCTCCAGTTAGATGTGATTGAACATAGTCATAGTGCTAATAATACGCCTGCAAATAAAACAGATACTCGCGCACGAGCTATTTACGAAGTACAAAACAACCAAATTGTTCAGGTGAATCAAGCCGCGCAGTCACGTGGTATAAAAGTGGGCATGGGTTTGGCAAGTGCCAGTTTGTTATATCAAGACTTGTCTGTGCATGAATATCGCCCAGAGCTTGAAAGCAACGCCCTTGAGCATTTAGCAAATGCTTTATATTTAGTGAGCGCTGATATTGTACTTTCACCGCCTAAAGGCATTGTTTTACGAGCGCAAAATATGCTTAAACTTTATGGCGGCTTATCGCCTTACTGGCATATTATTCAGCGCTGTTTGGCTAACTACGCTTACCACTATCACAGTGCTGCTGGGTTTTCTGTTCAGGCAACAAAGTTGATGGCAAAGCAAGGGCTTGGCTTAATCACCGAAGAGCGCCACCTTATTGAGGCTCAGTTGCAAAAGTGCTCTCTCGCCTTAAGTGAAATAGACGCAAAAGACATAGAAAAGCTCAGGCGTATTGGTATTGAGAGCTTTGCCGAGCTTAAATCTATTCCAACGTCTGAGCTTGCTAATCGTGTGGGTCGAGTATCGCTTAGCGTTATTTCGGAACTCAGGGGGCAGTCTCCCGCAAAAGTGAGCTTTTTCAAACCACTTACTCAATACAACGATTACATCGAGCTACTCTACGATATTTCTGTTGTTGATAAACTGCGTCCGGTTATTGAGCATGCCTTAAATAAACTGCGAGATTTTTTATATGTGCGCAATGCCCGTTGCCTGCACATTAACATTGATTTTTATCAGCGTGAGCATGCGCCTATGAATATTCCCTTTAATAGCGCAGCACCTATCTATCGAAGCAAAGATTGGCTTAGCTTAATTGATTTAAAGCTTGAGCAAGTACGCTTTCAGTCCCCTGTATATGCAATTGAACTACACTGCCACGAACACGAAGTTGCTCAGTTAAGCCACGAAGACTTTTTTGAAAGCAAATCCACTCATGTAGCATCCATGTCGTTAATGTCGCGCCTGATTAATAAGTTGGGAGAGGACAAAGTTAGCGGCTTAGCGTTTGTAGAAGATTTCAGACCTGAGTACAGCACGCATTGCGCGAAACGCAGCGATACAAACAAAAGCAAAGGTAATAAGAGTATTTTTGAAGATAGACCTGGTTTGCTGCTTAAAGAACCAAAGCTGCTTGAACAAAAAGTACAGGTAATTAAAGGCCCTGAACGCATTATTGCTGGCTGGTGGGATAGCGCGGAAGTGTGCCGCGATTATTACATTGGTCAAAGCGAACAGGGGCAGCAGCTTTGGATGTTTAAAACGCCCGAACAAAAATGGTATTTACATGGTTATTTTGTATAGATGGCAACAGGGCAAAAGATGAACGCAAGGCCTCTTGCTTTTGCTGAACTGGTTTGCCAGTCAAATTTTTCATTTCTATATGGTGCTTCGCATCCAGAGGAATATATACGCCAAGCCTATTTTTTAGGATATCAGGCCATTGCCATTACCGATGAATGCTCCATGGCGGGGGTAGTGCGAGCCTTTACTGAAATTAAAAACAACCATATTCCAATAAAGCTAATTGTTGGCAGTTTATTTACGCTCAACGCGCAAACTATGGTGCTGCTGTGCCCTAACAAGGCAGCTTACTCAGAGTGCTGCCGCATCATTACCAATGCAAGGCGACGAGCCAGTAAAGGGCAATATCTTTTGTCTGAATGGGATTTAAAAAGCATTAAACACTGCTTATGTATATGGCTGCCTAGCGGCCAAAAAGAGGCAGACGAACACTGGGCAAATTGGCTACACAAACATTTTACATCACGCTTATATTTAGGAATAAAACGCTGGCTCACTGCAAATGAAGAAGCCTATCTTGCTCACTGCGAAGCGTTAGCACAGCAGCATGACATTGTGCCGGTAGCAACATCTGTGGCCTGCATGCACGACCCATCACGCTTGCCTTTGCAGCATTGTTTGCAAGCCATTAAACAAGGCCTTGAGCTTAAACAATTAGGGCGAAATATGCATGCGAATGCTGAAAGCTGCCTGCGTCCCTTAAGCAAACTTAAGCATCTCTACCCTAGTGAATGGCTATACAACTCGGCGAATGTTGCTCAAGAGTGCCATTTTGACATGTCAGAGCTTGCTTACAGCTACCCTGCAGAAGTGGTAGCAAAGGGTATGACGCCTAGCGAATATTTACGTCACTTAGTTGAGAAAGGCATTAGGCTGCGTTTTCCTCAAGGCGTAAGCGCCGACATCCGTAGCACTATTGAAAAAGAGCTCAAACTCATTAAAGAACAGTCTTATGAGCACTTTTTTCTGACTATTTACGACATTGTGCAGTTTGCTAAAAAGCAGAATATTCTGTATCAAGGAAGGGGATCTGCTGCTAATTCAGTGGTGTGCTATTGTCTTGAAATTACTGCGGTTGACCCACGGCAGATCAGCGTGTTGTTTGAACGCTTCATCTCAAAAGAACGCGATGAACCACCCGATATCGACGTAGATTTTGAGCATGAGCGACGCGAAGAAGTAATTCAATACATCTACCAAAAATATGGCAGAGAGCGCACTGCACTCGCCGCAACCGTTGTATGCTACCGTTTTAAAAGTGCCCTTCGTGAAGTGGGTAAGGCCTTGGGGGTAAATGCCACAGATCTTGATTTTTTCATAAAAAATATCAATCGCAGAGACCGCGCGCTAAGCTGGCAGTCGCAGTTAGGCGAGCTTGGTATTGAACCCGAATCGGAGTTTGCAACAAAGTTTATTAGCTTAGTAGAGCAACTGATTGGCTTTCCCCGCCACTTGTCGCAGCATGTTGGCGGCTTTGTAATATCACAAGGCCCACTTTACGACCTAGTTCCCATTGAAAATGCAGCCATGCAAGAACGCACCGTTATTCAGTGGGATAAAGATGATTTAGAAAGTCTTAAACTCCTTAAGGTAGATGTACTTGCGCTCGGTATGCTCACCGCCATTCGCAAATGTTTTGATTTATTAAGTAAGCACTACCAACAAGACTGCAGCATTCCATTTATCACTCGCCTTGGCGATGACCAGCAGGTATATGCGCAAATTCAAAAGGCCGATACCGTCGGTATCTTTCAAATAGAGTCACGTGCACAAATGTCGATGCTGCCCAGACTCAAGCCGCGTTGCTATTACGACTTAGTGGTACAAATTGCAATTGTGCGCCCCGGACCGATACAGGGCGATATGGTGCACCCTTATTTACGACGCCGCGATGGCAAAGAAGCCGTTAGCTATCCTTCACAGGAGATAGCCGAGGTATTATCACGTACCATGGGTGTGCCAATTTTTCAGGAGCAAGTAATTCAACTGGCCATGGTGGCTGCGGGTTTTACTGGGGGTGAAGCCGATCAATTAAGACGGGCAATGGCGAGCTGGAAAAAAAACGGCGCGCTGCATAAATTCCGTCGCAAACTCATAGATGGTATGACCGAGCGTAATTACAGCGAAGCCTATGCCGAGCGACTGTTTGAACAGATCTGCGGCTTTGGTGAATATGGTTTTCCGGAGTCGCATTCCGCATCCTTTGCCGTGCTTGCCTATGTATCGGCCTGGCTAAAGCATTATTACCCTGCGGTTTTTTATACCGGACTCATGAACTCACTGCCAATGGGCTTTTATACCCCATCGCAAATTGTGCAAGATGCAAAACATCATCAAATTGAGGTCTTGCCCTGCTGCGTCATGCACTCTAATTACGATCATCAGATTGTGTTGTTAAAAGATAAATATGCGATTCGCTTGGGCTTTCGATTGGTTAAAGGGCTTAAACAAGCATCTGCCGATGCACTCATACAATATCGCCGCACTACAAAGCTAGACTCTATTCACGCCCTTCGTCAGTTAAATTTACCTAAATCGTGTATGGAGGCCTTAGCAAGTGCCAATGCCTTTAAATGTTTTAGCGATAACCGATTTACCGCCCGATGGGAGTTGATGGACGACACTCACTTGCTTCCTTTGTTTGCTAAAGAAGCCGATACTGCTTATAGCGCAGAGTACGTGAGGCAGCCCAGCTTGTTCGATAATTTAATCGAGGATTACGCTAGTACAGGGCTGTCGGTAGAGCAACATCCGATTGCCTTGTTAAAAGATGCAAACTTATTACCTAAGTTTGTTATGGCCAAAGACTTAGTTAATGTGCCGCACAAATCCTTGGTAAGTGTCATTGGAGTAGTGAGCTGCCGGCAAAGCCCCGGAACAGCCGCTGGAGTAACTTTTATTACCTTAGAAGACCATAGCGGCAATGCAAATGTTGTTATTTGGCAAGGTTCAGCGCGGGCGCAAAAACAAGCCTATTTAAATGCTAAAATTTTACAAGTTAATGGCATTTTAGAACGCGGTGATGGAGATGTTATTCATGTAATTGCAGGTAAACTTATTGACCAAACTCATTTACTCAAGCAGCTTAATTTAGCATGCCGAAGCTTTAGGTAGGCTATAAGTGTGCTACACGACTAAGCTAATAGCAGCAAGTGCCGTCATGCCAATTACCAACCACCGATAGCTATTATCGTTAATCTGCTTCACAAGGTAGATGCCTGCAAATGCCCCAAACGCAATTAGAGGAAGCGTGAGAAGATTAAGCGAGATAGAGTCAAGAGTAATGGTTTCCCATGCAAACACATGAAAAGGCACCTTAAACAGGTTGATGATAAGAAAGAACCAAGCGGCTGTGCCAATGTATTGGTTTTTAGGTAAGCGCATACTTAGTAGGTACAAGGCCATCACTGGCCCTGCCAAGTTACCTATCATGGTAGTAAAGCCGCCTAAGGCACCCATTAGCATCGCAAACCAATAAAAATCGGGGATGTTTTGCTTGTTTGCTTTCTCCATCCACACCATAACGATTAAGCTCGCGAAGATAATAAAAGCCATTAAGCGCACAAAGACCTCATCATTGATATATTGCCCAAATACTGTCGCGATAATCACGCCAATTGCTGCAGAGGGAAATAGCTTGATGAGATACTGCCAGTTTGCATGGCGGTGGTAGTAATATACGGCAAATAAGTCAGCCATAATAAGCATAGGCAGAACAATGCCCGAGGAACTTTTACCGCCAAAGATTAACGCCATTAGCGGAACACTCATCATGCCTACGCCGTGGATGCCAGTTTTTGCCATCCCAATTAATACACCCGAGAGCGCAATTAGAAGTAATTCGGTAATAGACAGCGTAAATCCAAATAGCTCAGGCATGAATGCAGGTACACTTGAATGTAAGTCGTGTTAGGGTAAGTAATGCATGAGGCGCTTGCAAGAAGTAAAAAACGGGAGCCATTGGCTCCCGTTTATTGTTTCAGTTGAGTGTTGCTGACGTTTTACTCGTCCAGTCCCGCAGCTGCAAACTCAGCGTAAGTAATTTCACCATCGCTATCGGCATCAACTTCACTGAATAAAGCGCTTAAACCAGAATGCGCACTTGCTTCAGTTTGAGAAATTGTGCCGCTTTGGTCTGTGTCTAGTGCACTGAATAGCTCCTCTGAAGCATTTGCGCTTACAATCACGCTAGCAGCAAAAAGAGTAGATAGGCTTAAAGCAATAAATTTTTTAGATAATGACATAGTAGTCTCCATTCTCGTTGGTAAAAACATAACACCCGCATGGTGCTTCACTATGACTATTACATTTATTGTGCCAAAGCGAATTATATCAACATAATCAATGCCTTAATTAAAACAAACTTAGGTTTTCATGAAACGAGTGCATCAAACTGTATGAATGCTCATACTATTCATCATTGGCTAAACGAGCAGCTAGCGTATCTCGATGTTTTTGTTAGTATTTTACGACGTGAACAAAGTCTTTCAATAGCAACACTTGGTGTATTTGTATGCTATTAGCAACTAGTTTGCCTCACCTCTTATCCACCTGTGTCGCCCCTCGTCATGCCGGCGAAGGCCAGTATCTCCATTGGCTCATGCATCGTCATACCGGCGAAGGCCGGTATCTCCATCTACTTCCGCGAACGATTTAGGACGCTCTCTTCTTTTCTGTCATTGCCGCGCAGGCGGTGATCTCTCGATACAACAACGAGTGCCTTACAGGGGGCAAATTTATAGCTCGCGGTGATTTTTGGAGCTTACCACTTTCGAGGATGACGTTTCTTCGTAAACAAACTGCGCAGCGGCATTGCTGCAAAGCTAATGGAT
>CAYQMI010000006.1:41176-52973 GCA_964418575.1 uncultured Glaciecola sp. | reverse complement strand
ACTGACGTATTACAAATTCTCACCAAAATGGTGAAGCAGCGCCAAGAAGCCGCTTCGCAATTCACCGCCGGCAATCGTAAAGATTTAGCCGACAAAGAAGAAGCAGAAATTGTTGTCATTAAACGATTCTTGCCTCAGCCTTTAAGTGAAGATGAGATTGCCACATTGGTAAACGCTGCAGTCGAAAAATCGGGCGCGCAAGATATTAAAGACATGGGTAAAGTGATGGGCATTCTTAAACCGCAGGTTCAAGGTCGTGCTGATATGGGTGCAGTAAGTACAATGATCAAAGCGAAGTTGGCGTAACACTCAATATGGCTGGTCGTATTCCACAAGATTTTATTGAAGATTTAGTCTCTCGTGCAGATATTGTGGATGTTATCGATAATCGCGTAAAACTGAAAAAAGCAGGTCGCAACCATCAGGCCTGTTGTCCTTTTCACAACGAAAAAACTCCTTCGTTTTCAGTCAGCCAAGAAAAGCAGTTTTATTATTGCTTTGGCTGCGGGGCTAAAGGCAATGTACTTAGCTTTTTGATGGAGTACGACCGTTTGGAGTTTGTTGAAGCGGTTGAAGAGCTCGCCAAAGAATACGGCATGACTGTACCTCGAGAAAAAGGCTCAAAGCCCGGTATTACACCGCAGCAAAAAAGCGAACGAGAGCACGATTACGCCTTAATGGAGGAGGTCGCAAACTACTTTCAACATCAACTTAAGCATGCAGAGAATGCTGACAAAGTCATCGAATATCTTAAATCCAGAGGCTTAAGCGGTGATGTGGTTAAGTACTGGGATATTGGCTATGCGCCCGACAAGTGGGATGGTGTATTAAGCACCTTTGGTGGCAATGAAACTAAGCAAAAACGCTTGCTCAATTTAAAGTTAATCAATCAGAACGACAACAACCGTCGTTATGATTTCTTTCGCGATCGCGTGATGTTTCCTATCAGAGATAAACGCGGACGCGTCGTGGCCTTTGGTGGTCGTATTATCAGCGGTGATGGCCCCAAATACCTCAACTCCCCTGAAACCCCTATATTTCACAAAAGCTACGAGCTTTATGGCTTGTTTCAGGCGCGCAGAGAAAACCGCAAACTAGAGCGCATCTTAGTGGTTGAGGGTTATATGGACGTTGTTGCACTCTCGCAATTTGGGATCAGCTATGCCGTTGCGGCACTTGGCACAGCGACCACACCTGACCATATTCAAACGATGTTTAAATCCAGTAGCGAAATTGTGTGTTGCTATGATGGCGACCGTGCGGGTAGGGAAGCGGCATGGCGGGCATTAGAAAACGCCCTGCCCTATTTAAAAGACGGTTACATCATGAAGTTTTTGTTTTTGCCCGACGGTGAAGACCCAGACACTATGGTTCGCAAAGTCGGTAAAGAGCAGTTTGAAGATCAATTAACTCAAGCCGTGCCACTTTCGACCTTCTTTTTTGAAAGCTTAATGCAAACGCATTCTTTGGCCAACATCGAAGGGAAAGCCGCTTTTAGGGCGCAGGCAACGCCCTTAATTGAGAAAATAGCGGGAGACAATCAACGCGAGCTTATGCTCGGTGAGCTTCACAGATACTGCGGTAATCTTGAAGACCATGAAAACAAACAGAAAATCGCCAGAGCAAATCAAAATAAAACAGCTAAATATGATGGTTACAGAGCACCCTCTTCTAAGCTAACTCTTACACCGCTTAGAATGATGCTTCGTCTGTTAATGGATGAACCTTCTCTCGCAGCACAGTTTCCCAAGGTCCAAGTCGCAGCTCTGAGCAAAGCTAATATTAATGGCATTCGCATGTTAGTTGAGCTGCACGAATATTGTTTGGCCCACCCAAACACAAACACTGCTGGCGTGCTTGAGGGTTTCCGTAATCATCCTCACTCAACTCACTTAGCTAAATTGCTAGAAACGCAACTAGAAGCTAAGTTTAACCTTGCAGCTGAATACTTAGAATGCTTTCGTCAGCTATTGAAAGCGCACTACGATGCCCGACTTGACGAACTTACCGCAAAGGCACAATCCACCGGAGGTCTGTCTTCTTCTGAGCAAAAAGAATTGACCATGTTGCTACAAAAACGGAAGTAAACAACAAGGGCATGTTCACAAATAAAAAAACGATAATCGCTTGTTTTTTGAACTTTCCGCCCATACCTAGGTAGTATATTAAGGTAGCCATTTACTTAGCGTTTATGCTATACTGGCAAATTCGCTGAAAAGTGGTATGACGAGTCGTTTAAGGATTAGCGGCTTAACGTTTTTTAGCCTATATGATGTCGTTTTATACTAAATAAACTTTTGTATTTACTCAGTATTTTTTAAATACGCGTTTGTATGAAAGTAGTATTAAAAAACGAATCACAGAATATGGCATCCATTGAATTGGGTGAATGACATTTCGCAGCTTGTAAATTGTGAACATGACACCATATTAGGCTCTCATTCTAACGTGTAAGGTATAGTGTGCAAAGCAAGCAGTCCCAGATAAAACTCCTGATTGCCAAAGGCAAAGAACAAGGTTACTTAACCTTCGCTGAGGTGAACGATCACCTCCCCGCCGATATCGTAGATTCCGATCAGATAGAAGACATTATTCGCATGATTAACGACATGGGGATTCAAGTGTTTGAACAAGCACCTGATGCCGATGAGTTACTGATGCAAGAGACCACCACCGATGAAGAAGCTGCAGAGGCTGCGGCGCAAGCATTGGCTACGGTTGAAAGCGAAATAGGCCGCACTACCGACCCAGTGCGCATGTACATGCGTGAAATGGGTACAGTTGAGCTGCTAACTCGCGAAGGCGAAATTGAGATTGCCAAGCGTATCGAAGAAGGCATCAATCAAGTTCAGTGCTCTGTTGCTGAGTATCCTGAAGCAATTACCTATTTGCTTGACCAATGGGATTTGTTTGAAGCTGAAGAAATTCGTTTAAGCGATATTATTATTGGATTTGTCGATCCTAACGAAGATGACGTGGCGCCTAGTGCAACTCACGTTGGTTCAGAGCTATCTCAAGAAGAGCTCGACGACGAAGATGACGATTCGGATGAAGACGACGAAGACGAAGAGGACGACAACAGCGTTGACCCTGAGCTAGCGCGTGAAAAATTCTCTGACTTGCGCAAGCAGTACAACAAAGCGCGTAAAGTCATCGAAGAAAAAGGCCGTGCTCACAAGTCAGCGAAAAAAGAAATTGCTGCACTATCTGAAGTATTTAAAGAATTCCGCTTGGTCCCTAAACAGTTTGACCGCATGGTACGCAATATGCGCTCGATGATGGACAGAGTGCGCATTCAAGAGCGTTTAGTTATGAAGTTCTGCGTTATCCACGCAAGAATGCCGAAAAAAGACTTCATCAAACTGTTTGCTGGCAACGAAACTTCTACCGAGTGGTTGCACAAAACCCTCAAAACGACAGCGGCCTATGTACCTAAACTTTCTGAGTACAAAGAAGAGATTGAGCGCTGCGTGAGTAAAATGAATGCGGTTGAGCAGGAAACTGGCTTAATTATTCCAGATATCAAAGATATCAATCGCCGCATGTCAATTGGTGAAGCGAAAGCTCGCCGCGCGAAGAAAGAAATGGTTGAAGCTAACCTACGTTTGGTTATATCTATCGCGAAAAAATACACCAACCGTGGTTTACAGTTCTTGGACTTAATTCAAGAAGGTAATATCGGCTTGATGAAAGCGGTTGATAAATTTGAATATCGCCGCGGTTATAAGTTCTCGACTTATGCAACGTGGTGGATTCGCCAAGCAATTACCCGCTCAATAGCTGACCAAGCGCGCACCATTCGTATCCCGGTGCACATGATTGAAACGATTAACAAACTTAATCGTATCTCGCGTCAGATGCTTCAAGAAATGGGACGAGAGCCTACTCCTGAAGAATTGTCTGAGCGCATGGTAATGCCAGAAGATAAAATTCGTAAGGTCTTAAAAATTGCCAAAGAGCCAATCTCTATGGAAACGCCAATAGGCGATGACGAAGATTCGCACTTAGGTGATTTCATTGAAGATGTCTCGATTACGCAGCCGCTTGATCACGCTACCGGCGGTAGCTTGAAAAATGCGACTCAAGAAGTACTTGCTGGGCTAACCCTCAGAGAAGCAAAAGTATTGAGAATGCGCTTTGGTATTGATATGAACACCGACCATACGCTTGAAGAAGTAGGCAAGCAATTTGACGTTACACGTGAACGTATCCGTCAAATTGAAGCTAAAGCTCTTCGCAAGCTTCGTCACCCAAGCCGCTCTGAACAGCTTAAGAGCTTCTTAGACGAGTAGTTCAACTGAGATATACGATAAAAGCCAGCACGTGATGCTGGCTTTTTTATGCCTGTCTGTTTGCTGTCAAACTCTTATATTCTGAAAACTAGCAAGCGAGGGTGATTAGAATTGATGGACAATGATTGCTAAGGCCATATCTACAGGGCTCGATGCACATACTTCATTGCAACGTTGCAACGCTCGTAATTCTTCCCGTAGCTTTGCATAATGTCTGAGTCGTGCTTAAAACCGTTCTTTTCATATAAGTGAATAGCGGCTTCGCACTTTTTATTAGTGAGCAGGTAAAGGGTGTTTATTGGCAGGTTCATAGCTTGTTCAATGACGTATTGCAGCAGCTTTTCGCCAACCTTTAAGCCGCGAGCACTTGGCAGTACTCCCATTTTAGTAAGCTCAAAATTGCCGTTTCCGCTATTTAACAAGGCGCAGGTGCCCAATACGCCAAGACTTTGATGCTTAACAAAAAATACAAAGCCGCCTTTATCAATAATATGCTTCTGAGGATTGCCCAAAACTTGCTTATCGATATCTTCTAAGCGAAACATTTCATCAATCCAAAGGGTATTGATACTTTCAAAATACTGCGCTAATTCAGGCGTAAATGGCAAGAAGATGAGCTCCTCTTGCACATTAATTTGTGTTTCACTGGTCATTGCATCACTCATAAACGACTAGATCGAGCTTTCGCCTTTCACGTAGGGCACTTCTTCCTCTAAGGTGTCTAGAGTGCGGCTGCGTTTTTCAGGAGAGCCTGTGCCTCTTGCTAAATATGAATATGCAGTAGGTACAATAAATAGTGTCATGAAAGTAGAGAACATAACCCCTGCAAAAATAACCATACCAATAACCATGCGTGACTCAGCTCCTGGTCCGGAAGCAAGTACTAGCGGTAGTGCTGAAAACACCGTAGTAAAACCTGTCATGACTATCGGGCGAAGTCGCTGAGTGGCGGCTCTGCGAATGGCTTGTTCAAACTCCATCCCTGCATCGCGCAGTTGGTTGGCAAATTCAACAATCAAAATACCATTTTTAGCCGCTAAGCCTATCAGCATTACTAAGCCTATTTGCGAATAGATGTTAATTGTCATGTTCGACAAATATAAGCCCACATATGCACCTACTAGGGCTAAAGGAACCGTAAACATTATGACTAAGGGGTGGATCCAACTTTCAAATTGCGCGGCCAAAACCAGATAGGTAATAGCTAAAGCCAGCATGAAAATAAATATGAAAGACGAACCCGATTCCTGATAGAGCTGTGACTCACCTTTGTAGTCTATCGACACCTCAGCGGGCAGTTCAGTCGCCACGATATTCTCAAGATAGCTAAGCGCCTGACCAATCGTATAGCCGTCTGCTAGGTTTGCGCTAATAGTGATCGCTCGCATGCGGTTGTAGCGATTTAAAGTATTCGATGTTGCCTGTTCTCGAATGCTTAATACATTGTCCATCGGGATCAACTGACCGGTTCTATCGGAGCGTACATAAATATTGTCTATGCTATTTGGACTTCGGTAGTCTTCTTCATTACCCTCTAGAATAACGTCGTATTCTTGCCCTCTATCTAAAAAGGTCGATACACGTCTTTGTCCGAGCATGGTTTCAAGTGTTCGGCCAATTTCAGAAATAGACACACCTAAATCTGCGGCTCGGTCTTTATCAATATCAATTAATAACTGCGGAGACGTTTCTTTATAATCGGAATCAAGGCGCAGTAAGTTTGGATTTTCGCGGGCTTTTTCAAATACAATATCGCGCCATTCAACAAGCTCGTCATAGGTGTTGCCTTGCAGCACAAACTGCACGGGACGACCTACACCGCCGCCTCCTAAAGAGGAGCGCATAATCGCAAAAGCGCGCACGTCTGGAATATCAACAAGCTTGGCACTTATTTCGTTCATAAGGTCGAAGGTGGAACGCTCTCGTGTCTCCCAGTCCGCCATTCCTACAATAGCAATACCGGCGCCGCCACCAAAACCAGGGGTTCGCACAAGTACACGTGCAACCTCACCAGTATCTCTGTATGGCAGCAAGAGCGCCTCAATTTTTTCTAGGTTTTTTGTATTGCTCTCATAGCTTGCGCCCTCTTGAGCCTGCATCAGTATGAAAAAATTGCCTCTGTCTTCTCGCGGCACAAACTCCTCGGGAATTTTGCTTTGCAACTGCCAAATCAAGCCCATGCTGATCAGTACTGTTAAGGTAACTAACACAGGTTGCTTCATAGTGGTAGCAAGGCCGTTGTAGTACTTTTCTTCAAGCACTTTAAATGACTTATCGACCCACAGACCAAAGCCAGAGGTGCGTGTGCGCTTTTTCAATAGTTTAGATGCCATCATTGGCGAGAGTGTTAGTGCAGTAAAACTTGAAAAGGCAACGGCCGCTGCAATCGCCAGCGCAAATTCAGTAAACAAACGCCCGATGTTCCCTTCTAAAAATACCAAAGGCACAAATACCGAAATCAACACAAGCGTCGTTGCGATTACTGCAAAGCCTACCTCTCTTGCCCCTCTAAACGAGGCAAGTATGGGCGGCTCACCCATTTCAATGCGACGATAAATATTTTCCAGCACCACGATGGCGTCATCTACAACCAAACCAATTGCCAGGACCAAAGCCAGTAGGGTCAACAGGTTGATTGAAAAGCCTAGTGCGTACATCACAATAAAAGCGGCAACAAGTGAAACCGGCACCGTGACCGCAGGAATCAAGGTTGCTCTTACATTTCCTAAAAACACATATATCACAATAACTACCATGAGCATCGCGATAGCCAGGGTGTTGTATACCTCGTTTATAGATTCTTCGATGAATACAGACGAGTCGTAGCTAGGCACAATAAATATATTGTCTGGCAAGGTTTCTTCTATGCGCTCAATCGCCTCACGAGCGGCTCTAGCCACTTCTAATGTATTGGCTTTAGATTGCTTAACAATCCCTAGGCCAATCATATTGACGCCGTCGCCTCTAAAGTCAGTTTCGTCGTCTTCCGCGGTAAGCTCAACGTGCGCAACTTCGCCAAGTTTCACGAGGTAGCCGTCTGCGCCTGCTGCCACGGTTAAGCGTGCAAAATCATCGGGCGATAAAAAGCTACGCGCAACGCGCACATCAAAGTCACGAGATTCAGACTCTACTCTGCCCGCTGGTAGTTCAACGTTTTCAGCTCTGATAACGCGCTCTACATCACTAACGGTGATGCCGCGAGCAGCCATGGCGTTGCGGTCAAGCCACACTTTCATAGCATAGCTGCGCCCGCCGCCTAGGTTAACCCTAGCAACGCCGTCAGCAATAGAGAGGCGGTCGACGATAAAGCGGTCTGCGTAATCGGTAAGCTCCATGACATTTAAGTTGTCACTTCTTAGGTTATACCAAACCACCACGTCTTCGTCGGAGTTTGACTTTGCGACTTCAGGAGGAAAGGCTTGGTCAGGCAAATCGTTCAGCACACGCGACACGCGCTCGCGCACATCATTGGATGCCGCATCAATATCGCGACTAAGGTTAAACTCAATGGTTACACTCGAGCGCCCATTACGAGATGAGGACGAAATGTTTTTTATGCCCTCAATACCGCTAATACGATCTTCAATTAGCTGAGTAATACGAGTTTCAATAATTTCGGCAGATGCTCCAGGATAACTGGTGTTCACCGACACAATGGGTGGATCGATGTCAGGGTACTCGCGCAAAGACAAGAAGCTGATGGCAACAATGCCAAATACCAACAGCAATAGGTTTACCACGCTAGCAAAAACGGGGCGTTTAACCGATAGATCAGATATCAACATAAGACGCCCTTATATATTTAAAATACGAACATCAGACCCATTACGAACGCGCAAGGTGCCTTCAGTTATGACTTTATCACCTACACTCAAGCCGTCGAGAATTTGCACTAAGCCGGGCTTACGCTCACCTACGGTCACAAGGGTCTTCATTGCTTTTTCGTCGCCATTAACCAGAAAAACAAACTGCGAATCTCCCTCAGGAACTAATGCAGACTCTGGAATGACCAAAGCATCTAGGACTCGTTTCTCTAAGTTAATTTGCAAAAGCATGCCCGGTCGCATTTTCATTTCGTCGTTGGGTAATTGTGCGCGCACCTGAATGGAGCGTGTAACTGGGTCAATGCGTGAATCGATATTAGTAATTTGGCCTGTGAACAACTCTCCTGGGTAAGCGACAGAACTTGCATAAATTGTTTGCCCGGTGCTGACACTCGCCAAGTGAACTTCAGAAATACTAAAGTCGACTTTTACAATGCTCAAATCATCTAGAGTGGTAATTACGTCGCCAGGTCTAACTAAGCTACCTAAACTGACCATACGCGTGCCCAAGCGCCCGCCAAAAGGTGCGCGAATAATAAGCTCTTCAAGATTAGATTGAGCCACATCCAATTGCGCGCCTAGTGCTTTTACTCGTGCCTGTTGCTCATCAAGAAGCTGTTCAGACGCAGCGCTTTGATTCGCTAAGTTTTTAATGCGTTTTAACTGGCGATTTGCTTCATCTAAATTCACCTCAAGTTCGCTCACTCTGGCTAATTCAGCGCGGTTGTTTAGCTCGACTAGCATTTGATTAGCATCAACCACATCTCCATCATCAAAGGCAATTTTTTCAACAATTTCAGCTTGCTGTGCAGTAATATTCACTGACTCGTTTGCTACTGCGGTACCTAGGGCTTCAACAATAATAGGGAATGCTTGATTACTTGCCTCAGTGACTGTTACAGGAGTTTTTCCGCCACCAGGACGCCCACCTTGTTGCTGTGCTTGTTGGGGTAAGTTGATGTAGACTAAAAACGCGGCTAACGCCACGACACCAATTAGCAAGGGCGAGATTTTAATAAACTTTGACATACTTCTCCTGGCTGCTGCTAGCACGTAGAGCGAAAAACAAGGCTATGTATTTGTTTTGTGCACTTTTACAGCAAGATAATTTAAATAAACGTTGAATGTTCTCGATACCACTTATTATAGGATATATAGCTTGAAACTGTTCATTATTTTCGCTTTTAGTATAATTTTATTCAGTTGCAGCAAAGCCCCGTATCCTGCACCGCAATGCAGGAGCACTTCTAGCGCGCCACTATCCCTCGCAGACACTAGCGCTAAGGCTGCTTGTATCGTTAGAATGAACGATAAGCTGCTAGTGGTAGAGCGAAGCTCTACCCTATATGACCTGGCCTATTCAAATAAACATTCAAATATGTCGAAAAAAATATCTGACGGCGACAACGCAGATGCTCCGGTCACAGATTTACAATGCAGCGCTCACCAGGCGATGTGGGAGCAAAGCGGCATTAACGTAAGAGTTGGCGACTTATTAACCAAACACAAGAATACTTATTTGTTTGCCTGTGATTTACAGGCTGGATTTGATGGTACTGAGGATTATATTCCCGCTCCCCCTTGGCAACCGGACACGGTAAAGCGACTGGTCTACGTTGATCTATTTGCGATTGAGCAAGACCAATGGCAAAACCCCGATAATTTTACTAGCGCTAGAGACGCATTTATAAAAGCGCCAAAGCTCTCAGAAATAGACCCTATAAATACAAGTGATTGAGCGTTTTTTCATTTATCGCGTATCATTTAAGGTATTAGAAAGCGCATAGAATTTAGGAGGCATCATGCCGCAATTTAAAGCCCCTCTGGCTGATTTTCAATTTTTATTAAAAGACTGGCTAAACATCGATGAGCACTACGAGCAAGTAGGCGCACAAGGAATGGACAGCGAATTGGTTATGGAAATTATTAACCAAGGCGCAAAGTTTGCAGAAGAAGTTGTTGCTCCCCTAAATAGAGAAGGTGATGAGCAAGGCTGTAAGCTTGAAAATGGTCAAGTTAGCACTCCCCATGGCTTTGCTGATGCCTACCAAGAATATATCGCCAACGGTTGGAATGCGATGCTAGGCAATCCTGACTACGATGGACAGGACTTACCCTACTCTGCAGCTATACCTGTTCATGAGATGCTCAACAGCGCCAACTTAAGCTGGCGTTTAACTACTATGCTGACTGAGAGCGCAGTATTGGCGGTGAATAAACATGCCACACAAGAGCTTAAAGATATCTATTTGGCTAAGCTTATTAGCGGTGAATGGACTGGCACAATGAACCTCACCGAGCCTCACGCGGGCACTGATTTAGCGCTTTTAAACACCAAAGCCGTACCAAACGAAGATGGTTCTTATGCCATAACGGGCAACAAAATATTCATCACGGGTGGCGATCAAGACTGGACCAGCAATATCATACATTTGGTGCTTGCGCGCTTACCGAACGCACCAGAGGGTGTAAAAGGAATTAGTTTATTTCTGGTGCCGAAGTTTCATGTGGATGAAAGTGGCACACCGGGTGAGGCGAACGCGGTGAGTGTGGGCAGCATCGAAAAGAAAATGGGTATCAAGGCAAGCCCTACCTGCGTGATGAATTACGATGGCGCTACCGGCTACTTAGTCGGCGAGGAAAACAAAGGCCTAGCCTGCATGTTCACAATGATGAACGATGCTCGCTTCCAAGTTGGCCTGCAGGGCTTAGGAACATGTGAAGCTTCATTCCAGGGTGCGGTGAGCTATGCTCGAGAGCGTTTACAATCGCGCTCTCCTACAGGCGCTAAACAACCAGAAGCAAAAGCAGACTCCTTAATGCATCAACCTGATGTGCGAAAAATGCTATTGGTGCAGAAGTCCTTTACTGAGGGCTTACGTGCTCTTTCTTTGCTGTACGCACAGCAAATGGACGTTGAAAAATACTGCAGCGACGAACGTAAACATGATGCAGAACAAGTAATCGCCTTCCTGACTCCTATTTGTAAGGGCTTTATGACCGATATCGCGACTGAAGTCACCAACATTGGTATTCAGGTATATGGTGGTCATGGGTATGTCCGAGAATGGGGTATGGAGCAACTAGCCCGCGATACGCGCATTGCACAGCTGTATGAGGGCACAAACGGCATTCAAGCCGCTGATCTCATTGGCCGTAAACTCACTCGCGATGGCGGCAAAATGCTGGGCAAAACCGTTGCAATGCTAGCGGCTCGTATAAACAAAATGAAAAACGCCAAGCTGCAACAGCAAGCAAGTGACTTATTGCAAGAGTTCAATGAAGTCTCTACCGGCTTATTAGGCGGCGAAGCGAATAATATTGCTGGGGCAGCCACTGACTACATGCATTACAGCGCCTATGTCATACTAGGTATTTTATGGCTAGATATGGCCGACACCGCACAAAGCTGTGGCAATGAACTAATCGCACAAGGCAAACAAAAAACCTGTGCGTTTTACTTAAAACGTTTATTGCCCAGAAAAGATATCCACAAAGCGGTTATTCATGCAGATGCGGACGACTTACTGGTGGTTAACGATCAAGAGTTTGATTACGTTTAAGGTTGGGTGTTGTTGTCAGAGGGAAGCGTCATTGGTAAATTAACCGTCATGGACAAAACTAGCTAAAATTGCCAAGACTAGCTGTAATTGCAAAGACTAACCGTAATTGCCAAGACTA
>CAYQMI010000006.1:27386-41076 GCA_964418575.1 uncultured Glaciecola sp. | reverse complement strand
TAAAATTGCCAAGACTAGCTGTAATTGCAAAGACTAACCGTAATTGCCAAGACTAACCGTAATTGCCAAGACTAGCCGTCATTACCGCGAAGGCGGTAATCTCTTGACGCTACATGGGGTGTTTCGTTAAACATCACGATTGAATTTGGGAGGTTCCCACTTTCGTGGGAATGACGTTTCTTCGTAAATACTTCAATTTGCGTGTATATGCCGTTTTTTATTGAACACTACAACTTGCGCGCATATGACCTTTCTTCGCGAATACTCCAATTTGCGTGCATATCACGTTTCTTAATGAACAGTACGTTTATTCTCTAGCGAGCAGCATTGGTAACACTTAATTATTATGCTACCCGCTTATTTTTTATCATCGCAAAGGCCTCGGTTAAATCCTGCAAAATATCATCAACACTTTCTAAACCTACCGACAAACGAACCAAGCTGTCGCTTATGCCGTGTTTCTCGCGCTGTTCGGGGGTGTAAGCTGAATGAGTCATGCTCGCAGGGTGTTGAATCAAGCTTTCGGCATCGCCTAAAGAAACCGCGCGCTGAATCAAATTCAACGCATTCATAAAGGCTGTTCCTGTATGCAATCCGCCGTGCAGTTCAAAGGCTATCATGCCGCCAAACTCGCGCATTTGTTGCTTAGCTAGTTGATGCTGAGGATGCTGAGATAGCCCTGGGTAAAATACAGTGTCCACCTCATCGTGATCTTGTAAAAATCTAGCTACTTTTAGAGCTGATTCGCTATGACGCTGCATTCTCAGTTCCAAGGTTTTTAAACCACGCATAACCAGCATTGCGGTAAAGGGCGACATACAAGCGCCGGTCATGTCCTTTAAGCCTTCCAAACGGATCTGATGAATTAGCTCCTTACTGCCCACAACTAAACCAGCAACAAGGTCACCATGCCCACCTAAATATTTTGTAGCCGAATGGATAACTAAGTCAGCACCTAGAGCAATAGGCTGAGTAATAAAAGGAGTGCTATATGTGTTGTCTACTATACTAAGAATGCCAGCTGCTCTGGCTATTTTGCTAATTGCTGCAATATCAACGAGGCGCATATTTGGATTTGCGGGCGTTTCGTAATATATCACCTTTGTCTTTTTACTAATGGCTTGCTCAACGGCGCTTGGGTCGGTCATATCTACGTAGTTAACCGTCACTCCAAATTTGCTTAAGCCATGCTGCATGAAGCCGTAAGTGCAGCCATAGAGCGTTTTATCTGCAAGCACTTCATCGCCGCTTTTCAACAGGCTCCAAAACGCAGATGTAATAGCGCCCATACCTGAGGCCGCGCTTAATGCAGCCTCTGCCCCTTCTAAACTGGCTATACGTTTTTCTAATATTTCTAATGTCGGATTTGAGATACGACTATAAAAATGACCTTCCTTTTCGCCCGCAAACATTTGCCCGCCTTCTTCTGCATTTGCAAAAGTATAGGTCGAACTTAAATGAAGCGGCGGATTAAGCGCCCCCTGCTCTTGTTGAGCGTCATAACCATAATGAATGGCATTGGTTGCAAAACCTCTTTGTATATCAGAATTACTACCGTACTGCTTACTCATAATCTTTCTCAAAAATTTAGTCCTAATATACTTTACTACCAAACAATTGGAATTAACTTGCAATTTATAGCGTGACAACTATATTTATTAGCAGAATATATTAACAATCTAGTTATGCATGGATAAAACAGACCGCAAAATTTTAAGAGAACTTCAACGTAATGGAAGAGTTAGCAATCAAGAGCTAGCTGAGCGCGTCAACCTATCGCCTAGCCCGTGTTTGCGCCGAGTAAAACAGCTAGAAAAAAGCGGCTTAATAAAAGGCTATACAGCAGAAGTAGACAACGAAGCCTACGGCCTACCGATTATTGTATTTGTTAGCGTGCAGTTAGAGCGCCATAGTGCCGAGGTTGTCAAAAAATTTGAGATGGCGGTTAAGCACGTAGAAAATGTCTTGGAATGCTACGTCATGACCGGTAGCGCAGATTATTTATTAAAGGTCATGGTCAAAGATTTACACGACTACGAGCATTTTGTTCGCCATGAGCTACATGAAATTGGTAACATTGCGTCTATCGACACGAGTTTTGCATACGGAGTGGTTAAGCGCTCACATGTATTACCAATGATTGAAACGAACTAAGAGAACAGGAGAATAAAACATAATATGAATGCACCTTATCCCATAGGAACACCTGGCAAGCCATGGACAGATGCTGACAAACTACTGTGGAAAAAGCAGCAATCTTGCGTTCGTTCATATCGCAATGAAGTATTAGAAAAGCTGTATGCCTTAAGCAGCAAAATGACCCTAATTAATTACGGCGCGCTAGAGTACAACGAGCAGCGATACCCATTATTTGCGCTGACCACGGCAAACAATAAGCCAGGTTTACCGACTGTGCTGATCACTGGTGGTGTTCATGGCTATGAGACCAGTGGCGTTCAGGGTGCCATTTTGTTTATGCAAGAAGCCATTGAAAAATACAGCGATAAATTTAACTTTATCGTAGCGCCTTGTATTAGCCCGTGGGGTTACGAAACAATAAACAGATGGAATCCGAAGGCGGTTGACCCTAATCGTTCTTTTACACAAGGCGGGCCCTCATGCGAGGCTAACGCTATTATGTCATTTGTTAAACCGCATCAGTCTAAGCTAATTGCTCACTTTGATTTGCACGAGACCACCGATACTGATAATAGTGAATTTCGTCCTGCGTTAGCCGCTCGTGAGGGAATTGTGCAAGATAACTGGGAAATACCAGATGGATTTTATACGGTTGGGGATACTGCACGCCCACAAACCGGCTTTCAATCAGCCATTATCGAGAGTGTGAAAACAGTCACCCATATCGCACCACCCGATGAACAGGGAAACTTGATTGGCAGTAAGATGGTACAAGAAGGTGTTATTTTATATGACAAGGCCAGCTTGCATCTGTGTGGCGGCTTTACCCAAGCGCCTTATGTGACAACCACGGAAGTTTATCCCGATAGTCCAAAAGCAACGCCGCAGCAGTGCAATCGCGCACAAGTTGCGGCAATTGTTGGCGGCTTAGACTATATCTTAGCAAATCAAGCTTAGTCCAATAAGGGCTTTTCCCAAAACAAAGCTCGGCCCATCTCAGGGTCGAGCTCATAACCTTTAAAACCTGCTTTTAAATAGGCTTTTTGCGCGCTTTCATTACCCTCCAAAACTTCTAAAGTCAGTTTGCATGCCCCGCGCTTTTTAGCGATATCAGAAATGGTATTGATTAAGGCTTGGCTGACGCCTTTGCCTCTAGCAGATGGCACTACCGCAAAATCGTGAATATTAACCACTGGGCGACACTTAAAGGTAGAAAAGCTCTCTATACAATTGGCAAAACCTAAAGGGGCATGGCTTTTAGTGTCAAAGGCTAAAACTGAAAACATATAGTCACGCTTAGCCATTTCATCTACCAATTTTTCTGCCAGCTTATCGTCAATCGCGCTGCCGCCGCCCATAGGGTCTTTCGCATACATCTGCAACAAACTAAGCAATATTTGAGATTGTTCTTGGTCGGCATAATCAACTTGAAGGCATGAAAAATCATGTTCCAGCATACTAAAGATCCCTGTGTTCTATGAAATTGCGAGGTGCCGGCATGATAGCAAAGATAGGCCATTAGAAACATACAGGAGAAAGCAGTGCGAGTGTAAACCACGCAACACCGGCACATTTTGATTTATCTGTGCATTTTTTGTACTATCCACAACAAGGTAAAACTTATTACCGCTTAGGTGGTCAAAGTTTTATCAACCAATGTTGCAAAAATAATAGAGTGGGACTTAGTCCTTACTACAATAATAGTTGAGCGACGTAATGAAAATATTCCTGATTGACGAAAACAGTAAAGAAAGGGAATGGCTGCGCAGCGCGCTAAAAATGGGCGGCCAAATCGACAATATCATTTGTCTAGAGCGCGGCTATGAGTTAGAGGTTGAGGAATCAAGCTTTACTTCCGCTGTAATTGTAGTGACTCAAGAACAGTTCGCCGCTCTCAGGCGTCAGCTATCAAAGTACTATTCTGCAAAAGACCTACCGTGTCCCATTCTTATATTAACCGATTCGTTTGATAGCTTTGATGTCAGTGGCTATCGAAACTTTACAATTGACGCTTTTCCTTCTCACGCCATCACCCCAGACATCTTAAAATACCTTTTAGGTACGCTTAAACGTGATTATAGAAAAGACGTAAGGCTCAAACGCCTTGCTCACTACGATTCGCTGACCGGAGCAACCAACCGCTACCTTTTTAGTGATCGCACAAAACAAGCGATTGCGGCGGCTAGAAGGCAAAACGAGCCTTTAGCTTTTATGTATTTTGATTTGGATAAATTCAAAGAAATTAACGATAAGTTTGGTCACAACACTGGCGATGAATACCTTAAGACCTTTGTAGAAATTGTTCAGCGTAACATACGTGATTCAGATACCTTTGGTAGGTTGGGTGGTGACGAATTCGGTTTATTATTGCCCAAATCTTACGAGCTAGATGCGGTTAAAAAAGCAAAGCAAATCTTGGAAGATTTAGCTATTAAACAAAGTATCAACAGCCACACCATGTCTATAAACACTGCCATTGGCATTGTTGCATATACCGAAACTCATTTAGAGCAGGAGACAAATTACAAAATGGTGATTGGCTGCGCAGACAAAGCGGCATTTGCTTCTAAGAAGAAAGGGAAGCATCAGTATTCGGTGTACCGTCACCCCATAAGAAATAAACGTAAAAATGCTGTGAGAGCTTAGCCTGAGTGCCAAGCTAAGCTCTGATTACTGCTTCACTCACATTACTGGGTGAATGTATCGCTAAACCACTCTTCGAGCATATAACGCTCATAGGCAAAAGCGTCGCGATTATTACGAAACCTACCGGCTCTATCAAGAAATGCCATGTCTTTTAAGTTTACATCTTCTGCTTGAAGCTCAGTGCCAGCTTCATCTTTAAGTACATACGAAAACTTGATACGCGGGAAGTAGATATCTTCAACAACGCGCACGTCAAATAAGTTAGAACTTAATGGAACTCTTGGACTGCGGGTATCACCAGCTAAGTCAATGTCAGTGACGGTTACATCTAGCGTCTGTCCCTCTGGCAGGGTATCCGCTAATTCGGAGAAGTACTCTTCCATACTGCTTAACACATGCTTTCTAAACTTGCCGCGTGGCTCATTTGAAGGTCTGACGTCGGTAAACTTTTCTGGCTCAATAAACTCAATACTCAGTCGGCTGTCGCTTTTGGTGTCTTCAGATGAACTTGTCGCATGTACTGGAAAGGTCAATGCATATGCAACGAAAGTCGCTAGAGAAATAGACTGAATAATCTTCATAAAATGTCCTAAGGTATTCTGCTTTGTGACGTTATTACTTTGCTTGTTGTTCCTTTAGTCGATAAGTCACAACAGAAAATGTTCATATAATTACCTGTGCATTCACCCTTTGGGAAAAAGCAGTAAAGGTCCATTTTAAAGCAATTTAATGGTATGCCCCATTAAAGGGAAGAAGCGGCACACGGCGCGCTGTTTTATCAAACCTTGGAACATAAATATTATAAATAGTTCAACCAAGCGGAGTTTAAAAGTAAGCATGTGCTTACAAAATAAACTGTTCGCTGTCTCTTATTGGGTATTTAAAATCCCTGTTTCTTCGATATCTGAACAAAACTTCATCAAATTATTACCGTATAAGTAGGGATTTTTATCATCAGAAATACAATACATACGATTAAAGTCGCGCACTCTGTCAATAGACTGAGTAACCTCGTACACATAGTCGGTTTGATGGGGCTTTAACGACATGTTGTTACGTAAAAACCTATCTTGCAAGCCCATCAATTTGGCGCGCTCAGGGGCATACATCAATGAAGATACCCATGTACCAACCACCTGTGTAGCGCCGCCAAATAATGATTTCACTGCTGAGGTTTGCAATACCAGCACAATCAAAACAACGCCGATGACAGCAACAATCCAACGCCAAAATTTCACTAAAATTTACCTCTCGTTTACTTAAGTCTTATCATACTCTTTTTTTGTTGATGTAGAACAGTTTTGAATCATGCTAATTTTTTATGCTCAACAGCGTAGCTAATTTACATACATATTTGTTTTTATTGATCTCAATTAACAAATCAAAAGCGATGAAAGGTATAATGCAAAAATTCCCCGATGAGTGCATAAGCGTTTCCTCAATTAGGAGCCCAGAATGAGCGAAAAGATTCGCGTCAAGAATATCACCCCAGTAAAAATACAAAAGAGTGACGCGCAGACTAAACCTAACTATTCAGCTCGTAGCAGAATATATGTGCGTGCCGTTCAAGGTACCTTTGAAAATATCAGGCGCTTTTTCGGATTAATATTTTTAGGCGGTTTTGCGATTGTTCCATGGCTTCAATATCAGGGCCATCAGGCTGTTCTACTAGATATTGCTGAACAAAGGTTTAACTTCTTTGCCGTGACTCTATGGCCGCAAGACCTTACCATTTTGGCCTATACCCTGATTGTATCTGCCTTTGCGCTATTTTTTATTACGACCTTTGCAGGCAGGGTATGGTGCGGTTTTATGTGCCCGCAAACTACTTGGACCTTTATTTTTATCTGGTTTGAAGAAAAAATCGAAGGAGCAAGAAACAAGCGTATGAAACTCGATCAGCGGAAAATGGACGCTGACAAATTTATACGTAAAAGCCTCAAACACTTCTCTTGGGTGGCCGTTGCGCTGCTCACTTCACTTACTTTCGTTGGCTACTTCACGCCAATTGATGCGCTTTTTGTCGACTTCTTTACATTTAACACGGGTTTTTGGGTCGCGTTTTGGGTGCTCTTTTTTACCTTTTGTACCTATGCTAACGCTGGATACATGCGTGAAATCATGTGCACGCACATGTGCCCATATGCCAGATTCCAGTCTGCCATGTTCGACAAAGATACCTATACTGTCGCCTATAATGCACAACGCGGAGAAAAACGTGGGCCAAGAACGCGTAAAATGAGTGCAGAAGACGTTCAGGCCAAAGGCTTAGGAGATTGTATCGACTGCAACTTATGTGTTCAGGTATGCCCTACCGGGATTGATATTCGCAACGGCTTACAATACGAATGCATCAACTGCGGTGCGTGCGTAGACGCGTGTAACGGCGTAATGGAAAAAATGGGCTATGAGAAAAACCTCATCAGCTTTACCTCTGAGCATGAGTTAAAAGGCGGAACCACTAAAATATTCCGAGGTAAGTTGATTGGTTATGCCGTGGTATTAATGGTAATGAGCGGCTTGTTAATTGCCGATATTGCGACGCGAGTGCCCCTTGAAGTTGACATTATTCGTGACAGAAACTCTCTCGACAGAGAAACAAACAGCGGTCTTATTGAGAATGTTTATACGCTTAAAATCCTCAACAAGTCGCAACAAGAGCGCACTTACACTATCAATGTTATAGGCTTAGTGGACGCGGAATATTTTGGTGATAAAAATGTAACGGTTGATGGTGGTGGCGTATTTACATTGCCTATCAGCGTTGCAACAGACCCAAGTAACTTGGAAGTCGGCACACAAAAAATATATTTTCATGTAAGTACAAGCGATGAGCAAGGTGATACCATAGAGGTTGAAGAACCTACTACATTTATATTTACCGGTGTCTGAATTTCATTTTACTAGACTTACTCCAGAGCTTATTTTAGACGGCATTGAAAGCCTTGACGTTCAAGTAGCGTCAGGGCTTTTAGCCTTAAATAGCTACGAAAATCGCGTCTATCAGTTTGCGGCTGAAGGAGGCAAGCGATACGTAGTGAAATTTTATCGCCCGATGCGCTGGTCTGACGAACAGGTGCTTGAAGAGCATCAATTCACGCAGCTCTTACAAGAAGATGATATTCAAGTTGTTGCGCCTTTAACTATCAATGGCAAATCGCTTCATGAAATCGACGGCTATAAGTTCGCACTGTTTCCTTCAGTAGGCGGTAGGCAATTTGAAGTAGATGATTTAGACCAGCTCGAATCTGTGGGCCGAACCATTGGCAAAATGCATAAAGTTGCCAGCCTAGAGCGTTTTAAGCATCGCCCCCCTTTCAGCATCGAAACGCATCTGCAAGCGCCTTTGGCAACCCTGAAAACTCACCAAATCGTGCCAACACATCTTCACACGGCATTTTTTACTATTATTGAACAACTGATTGAACGCACAACGGCCTATTACACAAAAGCCCTGGCAAAATGTGCCCAAGGTGCAAGGCTGCATGGCGATGTTCACCCGGGCAATATTTTATGGCGCGACGGACCAATCTTTGTCGATTTTGATGACTGTAGAAATGGCCCGGCAATACAAGACCTATGGATGATGCTCAACGGCGACCGTCAGCAACAGCTGTTGCAGCTTGATATTCTTGTCAACGCTTATGAAGAGTTTCATGAGCTTGACTATATAGAGTTTCATTTAATTGAACCTTTGCGGGCCATGCGCATGGTGCACTACATGGCTTGGCTAGCATTACGTTGGCAAGACCCAGCCTTTCCCACGGCTTTTCCTTGGTTTGGAGAAGATAAGTATTGGGAAGGACAAATTCTTGCGCTTAAAGAGCAATACGCAGCGCTTGACGAACCCGCCTTAAACTTAAGCCCCTACTAAGTGCCACAAGCACTCATGTGCTAGCAGCTTACAATAAATCTTTTACTTATAATTCATACCTTTAAGATACTTGCGAATTATCAACGTTACCGTATAGTGCTCAGCGTCAAGGTGCTTGGCTATTAAGTGTAAATACATTTTGTAATCAAGGTAAACGGGAAACAGGTGAAACACCTGTGCTGCCCCCGCAACGGTAAACAACAGACAATTCATCGTCAATTCAGCAAATATAGTCATATTCAATGACTAAGTCAGCCACTGCGCATATTCGCGTGGGAAGGTTTTGTATGAATGTTGTGAGCCCGGATACCGGCCTTGTCAGGTGGGTTGAGACGTTCGAGTATGCCTTAATGCATGTCGGCGCTCGCCTTAATTAATTGACATTGCTCGGTGGGAGCAAAGACAAGGAATAACATGAAATTTAGTCTAACCATACTTGCGCTTAGTTTAAGCGCGAGCGGGTCTGTTTGGGCTGCGCAAACACAAAATGCTGCGCCAAATGCATCCGCATCTAACACATCTCAAAATATAGAAACTATCAGCATCTCGGGGGCTCGAACCCCAATTTCAAATAAATTTGTTGCAGGCGCTATTACCACTATAGAGCAAGCACAAATTGAAGCTTCTGGTGCTATCAGCCTAACTGAGCTTTTACGCACGGTACCAAGTGTTAATATCTCGCAGTCTGGCCCTATGGGAACCTTAACCGAAATTCGTTTCAGGGGCAGCGAAAGCAATCACGTATTGGTGATGCTCGATGGTGTCGAAATAAACGACCTTGGCCAAGGCGGTTTAATCGACTTATCTCACTTAATGTTGGCCAACATTGAGCGAATCGAAATTTTACGAGGGCCTCAAAGTGCTCTTTGGGGAAGTTCTGCCATAGCAGGTGTAATTAGCATTACCTCTGTTGGCGCTGACACAAGTTCCCCGCAAAACAATCGCGGCCGTATAAACCTCAGTTATGGGAATAAAAACACATCGCAATTCCAAGCTGGGTTCAGCGGTCAGTACGATAAGTGGCAATATAGCTTAAGCGCCACCCACCTCAATACCAGTGGTGAGAATATTGCCCGTGAAGGTAATGAAGACGACGGCTATAACAACACTACTGCCTACGGAAAGTTGGCCTACCGCTTCTCCAAGCACAATCAAATAAGCAGCAACATGCGCTATGTAGATTATACCAGTGACTTCGATAGCACCGACTTTACCACAGGGCTTATCAGCGATGCCGATAATCATAGCGATGGGGAGCAGTTATCTCTAGGACTTGTATGGGATTTTTCGATACCCGACAGCATCTGGTCGCAGCAGCTCTCGTATCAATATAGCGAGCAAGAGAACAAAAACTATTCCAGCGAGGCCTTTACCGGCTCCACAAAAGGCGAGAAGCAACGAATAGTCTACAATCACAATTTTAAACTCATCCGTGGTCACATTAATATCGGCGCGGAAGGCGTGGATGAAAGGTTTGAACAAGCTGGCCCAATTGGTTTTGGCGACCCTAATCAGTCTCAAAAAAATCAAAGCGTTTCGTTTATTGCGGATACTCATCAAAGTCTATCAGACGCCTTCTCTTTTACGGGAAGCTATCGCTTCGATAATAACGATGAGTTTGATAACGCCGATAGTTTTCGACTTGGGCTAAATTACCTTGTGAGTGAAGAACTGCGGGCATTTGTAAGCTACGGTGAGGCTATAAAAAACCCCACTTTTACCGAGCGCTTCGGTTTTTTCCCTGGTACCTTTTTGGGAAATCCTGATCTCAAACCTGAGTCATCACAATCATTTGAGCTCGGAGTACAAGCACAGTGGCAAGACTACGATATCAGTGTTTCTTGGTATCAAGCAAAGCTTGAGGATGAGATTTTGGGTTTTGTGTTTGACTCAAGCAGCGGTTTGTTCACGGCGCAAAACAGCACCGGTGAAAGCGAACGCGATGGTCTTGAATTTGAAATAGCAGAATCAAGTGAAAATTATCAATGGGCTTTGAGCTACGCCTATTTAGATGCCAGTGAAGGTAACGCGCCCGAATTAAGACGAGCGCGACATAGCGGGTCCGCATGGTTTGCCTATAAAATAAACGAGACCCATCGCGTGTACGTCCAAGCTGACTATACAGGGGAGCGTCAAGACCGTTTCTTCCCTCCCTTCCCTGAGCCGTCGCAAATTCTGAGTTTAGATAATTACTGGTTGGTAAGTGCTAACTATAATTATAGATACAATGAAAGCATAAGCGCATCCCTTAGGGTAAGTAATGCTTTTGACACTGAGTTTGAGGATGTTATTGGCTTTAGTGGAGAATCGAGACGCATATTGGCGAGTTTGGCTTATCGCTGGTAGCACGTCTACACAGGCTGGTAGATGCACTTAATGCATTAATTCGCGTTTAGTGCATCAACTTAGTCACGACATTGTGCTATGATTTTTCGGAACTTATTTAATCGACGCCTATCTTAAAGGCTTTTGGTAAAGGAAATAAACTATGCGTAAAATTTTAATCGGGCTTGTGTTTGCCGTGTTTATTCCATTTAGTGCTATGGCGCAAATGGTTTCGTGGGAAGAAGGCGTTCATTATAAAGTTATCGCCGATGAAGCGACGGCAAAACCCGAAGTTAAAGAGTTCTTCTCTTTTTGGTGCCCTGCTTGTTATAGCTTTGAGCCGGTTGTTGGGCAAATAAAATCTAAATTAAGTGAAGATGTGAAGTTCGAAAAAGTACACGTTAACTTTATGGGCTTTACCAGCGCTGATATTCAAGACGAAGTGACCAAAGCAATGATGATTGCACGTAGCCTGAAAAAGAGCGATGAATTAAACGCAGCCATTTTTAACTATATTCATCGTCAAAGAGCGACCATCACAGGTTTGGATGATGTGCGCAAACTCTTTATTGTTAATGGCGTAGAAGCTGAAGATTTTGATAAGCAAGCAAAAAGCTTTAGTACAAATAGCTTAGTAGCTAAGAACAACAACATGATTGCTGAATATCGTGAGTATCTTACTGGTGTACCAAACTTTATTGTGAACGGTAAATATCAGGTTATTTTAGCGCGCGGCATGAGCGCAGATGATTATGCTGATTTAGTGGTTTGGTTAAGCGAGCAAGCGTAGTTTTAAAGCTACTATTTGATAAGCAGAAGACATTAAAAAAAACCGGCTTTCATAGCCGGTTTTTTTGTACTTGAATAAACAGATTAACCCAGTTCGTCTGAAACAATACGATATCTTGGATCTTCATTTACATTGATCTCAACATACTCACCTGCTTTGGTAAGCAGGGTCTGACACTCTTTACTGATGTGTCTTATATGCAGCTTTTTACCTTGTTCTTTGTATTTGTCGGCCAAGCCATCTAGCGCATCAATACCTGATGAGTCCCAAATTCGAGACTCTTTAAAGTCAATCACCACATCTTGCGGGTCGTTTTGCACATCAAAAATGTCTTTAAAATGCGATACCGAACCAAAAAATAATGGACCATCTAGGTCATATACTTTCCAACCGTCGTCATCAACATGCTTGTGCGCCACAATATGAGTTGCATGTTTCCATGCAAATACAAGGGCAGAAACAATCACGCCTACCACAACAGCAATCGCTAAATCTGCTGCTACTGTAATACCCGTGACTAAAAACAGTACAAAGGCATCTTCTTTATTGACGCCACGCACTATTCTAAAGCTTGCCCATTCAAAGGTGCCAATAACCACGACAAACATCACGCCAACGAGCGCTGCTAAGGGCACCATTTCAATTAATGGTGCAGCAAATAAGATGAAGCCAAGCAATACTAAGGCAGCGGTAATGCCCGATAATCGACCGCGTCCGCCCGAATTAATATTAATCATCGACTGGCCTATCATCGCACAGCCGCCCATGCCGCCAAAAAAGCCATTTACGGTGTTTGCTACTCCCTGACCCACACATTCTTTGTTGCCGCGACCGCGAGTGTCGGTCATGTCATCAATCAAGCTCAAGGTTAACAATGACTCTATTAAACCGACCAAACAAAGAATAACCGCAGTAGGTAGTACGATGTATAGAGTTTCCAAGTTAAAAGGCACCATAGGAATGCTGAAGCTAGGCAATTCACCCGCAAGGGTCACTGTGTCACGCTCTGCGGCAGGCACCATGTCTCTTACAAAATCAATCACCGTGCGCGCTTCTAAATCAAGCCCGTGTACCAACAGAGTTACCGTGGCAATCGCTACCAAAGAGGCAGGAATAGCAGTCGTCAATTTAGGCAGAAGATAAATAATCGCCATAGTCAGAAATACTAAGCCAAGCATCCAATATAGCGCTGTGCCGGTCATCCAACTCATATTCCCCATAGCATCAACGACCTTGAATTGACCAAGCTGAGCTAAGAAAATCACAATGGCTAGGCCATTTACAAAGCCTAGCATAACGGGATATGGCACTAACCGAATGAATTTACCAAGCTTGAATACCCCAGCCAAGATCTGCAATACGCCTGCAAGTATCACCGCTGCAAATAGATATTGCACGCCATGCAGTGCCACAAGAGCAACCATTACTACTGCCATTGCACCTGTTGCGCCTGAAATCATGCCTGGACGGCCGCCGATTGCAGATGTGATAAGGCCCATCATGAATGCGGCATACAGCCCAATCATCGGTTCTACACCTGCTACAAAGGCAAATGCAACGGCCTCAGGTACAAGGGCAAAAGCAACGGTAATGCCCGAGAGCACATCGTTCTTCACATTGCCTTTTGTTCCGTTAATCAAATTAAACATTACTTTCTCTACGGTTATTTCACGAAATGGGCGCGAGTGTAGCAAAAATTTGCAAAGGCGTCTTTTAACAGTTTGTTAATGCTCAGTCTGTGCTGCGCTTTAAAGGATAAAAACGCGAAAGTCATTTGCGTTTGTAATAATTTCAATGCCTTAGGTCTTTTTGTCCAATTTCATCGCCTACAAAGTGCATCCGTATAAGTCAAATCACTGATTTTAAATGATTTTTACAACAAAGGCGAAAGGGACATTATGGCGCAGCAGTTGCAA
>CAYQMI010000006.1:9640-27286 GCA_964418575.1 uncultured Glaciecola sp. | reverse complement strand
TTTAAATGATTTTTACAACAAAGGCGAAAGGGACATTATGGCGCAGCAGTTGCAAACATAGAATACGTTTTGCTTACCAACACTTAAGGGGCTTACCTTGTTTATTGTTAAATACTACCTTTTCATTGCTGTGATGTGCGCCGTGGGTGCTTTTTATTCACCTTTTTGGTATTTCTCTATTATTCTTGCATGGATATCACTTTCACTTTCGGCAGTGTCTTTCGCATATTTAAGCGATTCGCCTTGGATTTTTAGAAAGTCAGCCAGCGGAAGCATTCCATTTTACGTGCAGTGGATATTTATTCCCTTTTTACTTGGCGCCCAGCTATACAACAGTTGGCAAAGACGCACAGACAGCGTGCCCGCCATTCAAAAGGTACACGACAATCTGTTTTTAGCTTGTCGCTTATTTCCGTCAGACGTCGCTGAACTTAAGCAAAACGACATTAGCGCTATTTTAGACGCCACAGCTGAGTTTTCGGGTATGAATTGGAGCGCTGATGATGAGAACTTAGATTATTTAAATGTTCCCATTTTAGACCATCAAGCACCGCACAAAGACGACGTGATTAAGGCAATTCATTGGATAGGCAATCATATCCATAATGGCGAGTCGGTTGTTGTGCATTGCGCGCTCGGGCGCGGCCGCTCGGTACTCATTGTTGCTGCATATTTACTGGCTGCCCAAAAGGCTGAAAGTGTAGACGATGCTATGCAACAAATTAATAGCATAAGAGGTACAGCACGACTTAATTCATATCAAACAAAAAAACTCGAGCGTATGCACAAAGAGGGCGTGCTCTCACTCAAACAACGCGCTCTGCTTGTTGTAAACCCTGCTTCTGGCAATGCCGCATGGGAAGAGTCTCAAGAATACATTAAACAAACTATAGGGCAACGATATCAACTCAGCTTCGCGTTCACAGAAAAAGACAAGCCTATGAGTGACTTGCTATCAGAAGAATCGTTAGGCAAATACTCAACAGTATTGGCCTGTGGCGGTGATGGAACGGTTAACGCCGTAGCACAAGTCATACAAGGCAAAGCGCTTCGCTTTGGCATTATCCCACTTGGAACAACCAATGCACTGAGCCATGTTTTATACGGGAGTAAGGTCAAGACTTCACCCGTAGAAACCGCGTGCGACATTATTCTTGCCAACAATACCGCCACTATTGATGCGGCAAAGTGCAATGAGCATATCATGATCTTGGCTGCTGGCATTGGCTTTGAAGAGAAAATGATAGCTGGCGCAGACAGGGAAAAGAAAGACCAGCTTGGTCAACTAGCATACATCAGTGCCCTCTTTGATGCCCTGAGGGAAAACGCCAGCAAAGAATACCAAATTTCAATTGATGGTGAAAAAGCACAAAAAGTTATGGCAAGCAGCATATTGGTTGCAAACGCTTCGCCTGTGACCACCATGTTAGCTCAAGGAAAGGGACAGCCCGATCCTACCGACGGCAAATTAGATGTCACTATCTTAAATACATCTGAGTCTTCGTCAGAGCCATTTGGAAAGCTTGCCGCGCAAGCACTGACTAAAGGTGGTTTTGAAATGGAGGCCAATGAGGATTTTCAGCATCACTTTGTAAAACAAATTCAGATAGATTCAAACGAAGCGATTCACTTTGCGGTAGATGGCGAGTTAGATAAGGCATCACAGCTTGTCATAAAAGTCATTCCACGCGCGTTTGAAATATTTACTTCAAGTGAGATTGAGTTTGCACAGCATAAATAAAGAGAAATATGCAATTGACCTTGTAGCATTTACACAAAATTTATCCTAATTTTTATTTATTCATTACAAATCAGTAGCTTGCGGATGGCATGAATATAGCTTCATTAAAAGTGATCATTAGCAAAAGGAGATAATTATGAAAACGACAATATTTTCGAAAACTCTATTAGCAACATTTTTAGCCGCGTCATTGAGCACAACAGCGATGGCGTCGTCGGACATGTCTTCGTCGAACAATGAAAAATGGCAAAATACCGCCATGGATGCTTGGATAGACGGTAAAGCAGAAGCAACTTTGCTATTCAACGGCAATTTGGATTCATTCGACATCAACACCGATGTAGAGCAAGGCACAGTGCTGCTCACTGGTAAAGTTAATTCAGAAATCGACCGTGAGCTGGCCGAAGAACTTATTCTTGGCATTGATGGTGTAGAGTCGGTGCACAACGAATTGGTAGTGATGCAAGCAAATAACGGCGATGAATCTGTGACATCTACTTTTACGGATGCAAAGATTTCTACAGTGGTAAAATCAAGACTTCTGTTCAACTCAGAAATTAGTGGAACAGATATCGATGTTAACGTGGAGAACCAAGTGGTAACGCTCGACGGAGACGTATCTAGCGATGCAGCTAAGCAGTTAGCCATGAATATTGCTAAAAACACTGAAGATGTAAAAGATGTGAAAAATATGCTGATTGTGGAGACTGAAAGCGAGTAATTGCGTAAGTTGACTCTTTAGCATAATAAATAGCAGTAATGATTCAAAAAGCTGGGCATGCCCAGCTTTTTTTATGCTTTAAAGAGATTACCGATAGGCACACAGTCCCAGCACGGGTAAAATATCGCCGTAAGCATTGTAAACGCTTGTATTTACATTTCATGCGCTCAAATTCTCTATATACTATACATTCTTTTCCCTTAAAGCTGATGCCAAAGGACTATCAATTAATATGCTTAACCGTTTTCTTCTGCTCATATTTAAAGGCTTGCTTACCGTATTGCCACTTACGCTTACACTGTATTTTTTGTATTGGTTGGCGAGCAGTATTGAGGCGGCGGTTTCGCCGTATTTTGAATCAACATTCTATTTCCCTGGGCTGGGCATTGTTACCGTATTGTTAGCGCTAGCCGCAATAGGCACACTAGTTAATGCATATGTAGTAAAGCTATTTATCGCATATGGCAATGAATTCATTGAAAAGCTGCCACTGATAAAAACCCTCTACGGCGCGATTAAAGATGCGGTAGAGCTTTTTCAATCAAACAAAAAAGAAGAATACCGCAAGCCTGTGTCGGTAGAAATTGCGCCCGACATGCATGCTATCGGTTTTATCACCAATACCGAAATAGCTAAAACCCTCTTTCCAGATGAAGAAAAGCTACCGGTGTATATGCCTTTAAGCTATCAAATAGGCGGCTACACTCTCTATGTTCCGCGTAACAAAATTCGCTATCTTGATATCGATGTGGAAACAGCAATGCGCATTGCGGTTACAGGGGGTACTTCAATAAAAGGAAATAGCGCTGAGAGTGTAAAATAAAGTGAATACACGTGAGTGTATTAATAGCCTCACATCAACTTACATTTAATTCATTGACCTTTGTGTACTTTTTGCCAACATGGAAATAGGTTTTCATCGAATGAATATTGCGTAAGAGCTTATGAAAAAGTGGCAGAAAGTTACCTTAAAAACAATACTAGCAGTCACACTGACCACTGCCAGTATTTACATCTTTGCCCCTTGGGAATACGCCTTGTATTATTTTAAGCCGCTTCCAAACAGCGTAGCAGGTGAAACGCAAGAGGCCACACACAGCGGTATCGATGGCATTATTGTGTATATTCAAACGGCGAATGACCCCGCTCAGCTTTACGCAAGTGGATGGCATAGTCGAGCGGATAAAATCCCGGCATATGGCTCTGCTTTATTTAAAATAGCGAGCATTGCAAAGTTGTATGAAGCCGCAGCAGTTGCAAAGTTGGCCGCGGCCGATATCCTCAAACTAGATAAAACACTTTCCGAATATTTACCTGATTTGTCGACACGTATTCAGCATGCTGATCAAATAACGCTAAGAATGTTGGTTGAACATCGCAGTGGCATCCCCAACTTTACAGACCAAGAGGGTTTTGATTGGGCATCAAATTCACTCGATGTAATGGCATTAGTGTTAGATAAACCTGCCGACTTTGCTCCAGGTAGCAAATACTCTTATTCCAACTCTAACTATCTATTGCTTCAGAAATTAATGAGCAAAACCCTTGGATACAGCTACACAGACTATATAAAAACTGAAATTCTTCTGCCGCTAGAACTGCACGACACTTACTTCTCTGTTCATGATGTTGACTCTGAAGCACTCATGAGTGGATATTATGTAGGATACGAAAAAGACTTAAAACATTTAGACCAAGGATACGTAGCAACGGCCTCTGATGTTGGCGTTTTCTTAAGAGCACTTAACGACGGAAAATTATTTAATGCAAAGGAGCGGGAAATTTACGACTCTTTGTATGAGTATGATCATACTGGCTGGGTACTAGGTTATTCAAGCATCGCCAGGTATCACTCAGACATAGACACTATAGTGGTGCAATTTACTAACACTACTGGTGATGACAGGGTCATGCTCACTCACATTATTTATGAACGCATATTGAGTATCTTGCGCCAGAGTAATGTTGCAGACTCAGAAAATTAGCGCGAAGCACGCTAACGCGTACCTCGCTTATTTGACTAAATGATGTTTTTTGCGCCCGTTGATTTGAGGACGGGCACCACATCTTCTTTGGCAACGTTCTGTTCTGAAAGCTTTATCAGTAAGGTCCAGTCATTGTTGTTTGCAGCCGCTATCGCGCTTTGATTTACGCTGTCGTGATGAGGCTTTAATGACATCAAGCCAGATAAAAACAAACCTATGAACAAACCAGGACTGAGCATCGCAATGTAGGTAAAAGTAGGGTTCAGCTGAGCAAATTCAGGACCATAGTTAACCAGTACCCAGCCAAGCATCAGACCTATCGCTAGCCCCGCCCCACCGTATATAAAATGCAGCCAGAACATATTTTTACCTATAGCCTTACTGCTGCTCTCCAACTTACGGCTTTCGCTTTCTTTGCTTGGCTCTAAGATTTTTACTGAGCTGCTGCTCAATTTAAGTTTGCTAAGCACGCTCTCACGTGCCTTAGTAGCCTTATCTTGATTTCTATATATTGCCGCGATGCGACTGTCGCCCGCTGACCACGTTGAAGTATTCATCATTTCCTCCTATCACTTCCAAAACATTTTGCTGCCGTGCGCGTGACTAACGACGCGCGATAATCCATACAGCGTGAATAATGCCTGGCAAATAGCCCAGTAGCGTAAGCAAAATGTTTAACCAAAAATGCCCTTTTAAGCCCACTTGTAAAAACACGCCAAGTGGTGGCAATAAAACTGAAAATATAATGCGAATAATATCCATAACTCTCTCCCTTAAGTTTTTAGTAGCCTAGTGTCGTGCGCAGTTGCGCCTGATTATTGCTGCTCCATTTCATTTACATAGTCGTCAGCAAGGCTTTCTTTTTCGTCTTTGCTAAGTGTTTTTCCTGCCTGTTGGAAGAACTCTTTTTCTTCCTCTTCTAAGTGGTGTAACACCTTATGTTGTAAATCTTTCATAGTGCTCAACCATTGCGGTGAGTCAAAACTTGTTTCATCTAGCTTTGCAATTAATTCATCAATTTCATGATGCTCAGCAATGCCGTGACGAGAGAGCTTTACGGTTTTGTCGCTTTCCATTAATGGCGAATAAAAGTGTCGCTCTTCAGCCGTGGCATGGTTTTGCAGCTCCGTTTTTAGCTGCTCGTAGAACTCTTCCCTCACCGACGAGTTACCTTCAGTATCAACAAGCACTTTCATTAGTGCTCGCTGCTTGTCGTGATCCTGCCTTAACGCTTCAAAAATTTGCATGTTCATGTCCTCTTTGGCTTCGATTTTTTGATCTGATTAATGCGGCTGCTAGAGCCTAACTAATATCCACTGGCCACTAGTGCATCAGCTAAACGCCTAAAGCCAGCAACGGTTGCTGCTCTTGAATAATTGACTCGTGATTCTTGCGCACGCTTAGACTCATCAATGCATTGCGTATGAATAGATTGCATAACTTGTTTAAGTTGCTTGTTTAACTGCTCATAAGAGCGATATTCAAACGACGCATTCTGCTGCATTTCAAATCCAGACAATACTACGCCGCCAGCATTAGCAGCTTTGCCGGGTACATAGCACAATCCAGCGTCGTTAATGACTTTCACAGCGGCGTTTGTACAAGGCATGTTTGCTCCCTCAATTACAATATATGCACCGTTTGTACATATTGATTGAGCAGCACTTTTATCTATCTCATTTTGAGTGGCGCAGGGCATTGCGACATCATGCTCAAGATCCCAGGGTAGAAGCTCAGAGCTAAATTGCCCCCTCGAATGCCCGGCTAAATCTAATAACGCGTTATCAGACTCACTTGCTTCGTTTAACAGGAAATTAATATCTTTAGCTTGTAGGCCCTGCTCGTCGAAATAAGTACCTCTGCTGTTAGACAAACAAAGCACAGTCGCTTCATTTTCAATGCTCTTAAGTGCTGCATGCAGTGCAACGTTACCAGCTCCAGATATTGCAATTCGCATATCTTGCAATGCTTTTTGTTGATGAGAAGCAACTTCCTCGAGCATGTAAACAATACCAAACCCGGTCGCTTCGTTACGTAAATCACTGCCTGCGGTTTCAGTGGGTTTGCCCGATAGCATGCCAGAATAATGACTGTTTAATCTTAAATGACGGCCAAACATCCAACCTAGCTCGCGAGATGAAACACCAATATCGCCGGCTGGCACGTCAGTGTTTTCGCCAATGTGAGGCGCCAACTGCTCGATGTAAGCATTACAAAAACGCCTAATTTCATTGCTGCTTGCTTGTTTCGGATTGAAATCCGCTCCACCTTTACCCGCACCTAAACTCATGCCCGACAAAGCATTCTTAAAACTTTGCTCAAAGGCTAAAAATTTCAGAACTGACTCATTTAAAGATGGCACGAAGCGCGTTCCGCCTTTATACGGACCGAGTAATTGGCTATGCTGCACTCTCCAACCACGGTTCACTCTGCACTCACCGGTATCATCTTCCCACTCAACTTTAAACTGCAAAATTTGGTCGGGTACTAGTAAGCGAGGCAAAACGTTGTTACTTTTATAAAGCTCATTTGCGTTATACACAGGAACAACTTCCTCACACACCGATTCGACAGACTGCAAATATTCAGTTTGTCCTTCTGCTTGCGCCTCTATCCAATTAAGCGTGTCGTCCAATGTTGCCAAAACTGTTTACTCCGTTTGTTGGGGTAGTACCAAAGTAGCTCTCACTGATGAATCAATGTTTACTTTGCGCGCGTTTCTTACATATGAGTATCAACTATTATGCCAACAACGGCTGCATGTAAACCTATGTATTTATTAACTAAATATTAAAGGACGGATAATGTTGGGAAATTATGAAGCAACAAGTTCACGCTTATTAGCAAGTTTTACACTGCTTTAAATATGCAGGCAGATTCTCACCTTTGTGAGAATGACGGAGGATGCTTCAGATTCTCATTTTCGTAAGAATTACGGCAAAGAAGATTTATAGGGCTAGAAGAACTGGCGAAGTTGCTCGAGTGAAACAGGTTTAAGCAGATGGCCTTTGATTGAGTGCTCTTGTATAAATTCTTTAGAGACCTCACTGCCGCTCAAAATATAGATATCTGCTTCTGGGCTTTTCGCTCGAACCGCTTGCACAAATTGTTCGGCTGGCATATCAGGCAAACCTAAGTCCAGTAGTAAGCAAGACTCAGGGTGGTTACTAAGGCCGTCTAGGCACGATGAAGCGTCGGCATAGTGTGTTACTTTGTGTTGAAGCTTGGTGAGTAAAATCCGCATAATATTTGCAGTATCATGATCATCTTCCACCAAACATATGTGTTTTGTTCCGACCGCGCTTTGTTCAGATTCCTGAGCTGGGGGCAGCAAATCCTCTAACACTTCAAACAAGCGCTCGCGTTCGATAGGTTTCGATAAAAGTTCTGAAAAACCTAAATCAAACAGGGATTGACGAGTGCCTTTTTGTATAGCAGCTGTAATAGCGATAATCGGAATATCTGCTTTGATTGATTTGAATTGAGCAATCGCCTCTTGCCCTGTCATTACCGGCATGTGTAAGTCCAATAACACAAGGTTAAAAGCATTTGCAGTGCTTTGAACTTGTTCAAAACGTTCGAGCGCTAGGCTGCCGTTTCGCGCATACTCTACTTCACAGCCCGTTTGCTTGACGTATTGCCCCACAAGCTGGCGTATCTCAAACACATCATCAACTATGAGCACACGCCCAGAAAGACGAGGACATTCATCTTGCGCAATATCATTTTTTTGCAGTTCAAAATCAAGATGTTCACGGCTTTTATCTTCGGTTTCTCCGAAGGGAAACATAACCGTAAATGTTGTGCCCTGACCAAAATCTGAGTGCACGTCAATTGTGCCGCCCATTTGTTTTAATATCTCTGCGGAAATAGATAAACCTAAACCGGCGCCACCAGCCTTTCGGTCTGCAACGTCCTCAATTTGCGTAAACGGCGCAAATATTTTCTCAACCTGCTCGGAATACATACCAATGCCCGAATCACTCACTTTGGCAATTAGCTGATTGTTTTCATTTTGCGAAAGGGTCAAACTAACACGGCCGGAATCGGTAAACTTTATCGCATTGCCGAGTAAATTAATAAGCACCTGCTTTACTCGCAACTCATCTAATATCACGGTTTTATTTATAGCCGTTGTTGTAGTGCATTCAAACTCTAAACCCTTGTCCATCGCATTTACCGAAAGCAGCGAATACACCTGCGCCATGAGCTTATGTAAATTGCATTGTCCATTTTGTAGCTCAAACTTACCGGCCGCTATTTTAGATAGGTCTAGCACATCGTTTAATAAGTTAAGCAAATGCTTGCCGTTGTTATTTATAATCGAGAGCTCTTTTTGCAAAGGCGCGGCGATGTCATTTTCTAGTAGCAGTGAGGTATACCCTAAAATTGAGGTAAGCGGTGTCCTTAGTTCGTGACTCAGATGAGCAATAAACTTATCTTTTGCCACATTCTCGCTTCTAAAACGTTCGTTAGAGATCCGCGCAAATTCGAGCTCTTTTCGAGAAACGGCATAGCGTATAGATTTTGCAAACACCTCAGTATCAATCGCCGATTTCATAATATAGTCTTGGGCGCCACTTCTAATTGCCAAGGTTTCTATGCGCTCGTCATCTTGGCCAGTAAGCATAATGATGGGAGTTGTAATTAGCTGGTCGTCTAGGGCCTTAAGGATTTCAATTCCCTCAAAATACCCTAAACGGTGATCGAGTAAACACAAGTCGTATTTATTGGTTTTTAAGTGTTCAATTGCTTGGTCTTTGTCTTTGCAATTTACATAGTTACACTCACTCGAGACTAAATCCGAAAGCCTGTCTTCTATAATAAATATGTCGTCCTCGTCATCATCAATAATGAGTACAGAACGAAGCCCGTCTAGTCTAGGTTGCTCAGTTTTGCCTAAAGGACTAGCCATGAAAGTATTGTTATCTCCTTTTGCTATTCTTGGCTACTGAAGAGCACTTGGAACCACAGCATGGTCAGACCAATAGTGACCAAAGGTTTCCATCATCTCTACAAGCGTATCGAAGTTGTTTGGTTTGACCATATAAGAAGATGCGCCGAGCTCATATCCTTGATTAATGTCTTCCTCGTTATTTGAAGTCGAGAATATAACCACCGGAATACGCTTTAAAAAGGCATCTTCTTTTAGCTGTCGAAGAGTGTCTCTACCATCGAGGATGGGCATATTTAAGTCGAGTAAAATAACGCTTGGCATAGCGTCGGCGTCATCTTTGGCAAACTTACCTTCGCCCCTTAAAAATTGTAGAAGCTGCTCACCGTCTTCTACTATTTTGCACTGCTGCCCAAAACCGGCTGCATCCATTGCATCTTGAGCGAGCAATCTGTCGTCTTCATCGTCATCTGCTAACAATACAAAAAAAGGACTGCTGTTCAGCCTATTCATTATTCATCTCACTATCCGTAATTTGTGAAAGATAATTGACCGCTGGCAAAGTAATCTTAAATGTGGCGCCGCGCTTCAACTCCCCTATTGCTGTAATTTCTCCGTTATGTCGCTCTACAATCCGTCGACAGATAGATAAACCAATTCCAGTTCCTCGATACTCCTTTGTGCTGTGCAAACGTTGAAAGGGAGCAAATATTTTATCTGCATATTCTTGTTCAAAACCAATGCCGTTGTCACTTACACTTATCTCAAACCATTGGTCTAAGTCAGGCAAGTTTATGTGCTCCGGCTGCTTACTCGGGGCAAAGGTAATACTAATTTGGCTGGCTTTGTCGGGCAATGAAAATTTCAGAGCGTTTGAAAGCAAGTTTGTAAACAACTGGCGCATTTGAGTGGGATCGGCTTCAATCGTGGGAAGCTCGTCGATATCAATTTGTGCATCACGCTCTTCAATTTTGACGCTTAAGTCTTCCAAACACTCGTCAATGAGCGCATTTAACGAGATAGGTTCAAAAGGCTTTCCTCTTGTTGTCACTCTTGAAAACTCTAACAAATCACTGATTAACTGACTCATTCGTTGGGCGGCATTTTGCATTCTCGCCAAATAATCTGCGCCTTTATCGCCAAGCGCATCTCCGCATAATGACTGTAAGCGGTCTGAAAAGGTTTGAATTTTTCTGAGCGGCTCTTGTAAGTCGTGAGATGCAACAAATGCAAAATCTTCTAGCTCACGATTACTGCGTTTAAGCTCTTCTGAATATACCGACAAAGCCTGTGTACGCTCCTCGACAGCAAAGTAAAGTGAAGCATTTTGTTCTTCTATCTCGCGTTGCCGTTGCTTTTGAAACTTGATGTTTAAGCGCGCTAAAAAAAATATACCGATGACCAACAGTAAGCTTGTTATCAGAGATAGCACAAAGGTTGTGCGCGATTCTGCCGTTACTTTTTGTAAGGTTACTGAAAGTTGGTCACGATGCTCATTTTCTGCCACATCAATGCGCTCAAACAATGCTCGGATTTGTGAATAAACATCAAGATTCTGCGCGCCCAATAAAACGTCGTTGAGAGCATCAGCATCATTATTTTGCACATCTGATACGGTCTGCTCTAAGGTAATAAGCATCTTTTCAATCAGTCTGGTTACCTCAATAATCAAAGCTTGTTGGCCTGGAATATCTGATTTTAGCGCGCGCGCATTGCTTAAATTTTTATCCATATCAGCAAGCGCATCTCGATAATGCAGCATGCTTCTTTCTTGTCTTGTTAACAAGAATCCTCGCTGTCCTGATTGCGCAGTAATTAAACTAATATGTAGCTCGTTGAGCGCCACCATCACATCGCCAGTATTTCTGATATCGCTTTGCAGAGCGTTAAGTTCTTGCACGGTAGAGCGGGCAATATATGTGTTTATGCCTATCAGGACGACAAATAATGTAGTGATGATACCCCACGTAATTGAGGAATGGCGACCCACCTTCGTCATAGGCATTTAATCAGGCCTTATTATCATGAATGCTTTGCAGTGATGCGCTGCAGTCTTGGCAATATTGAATAATTTTGTTGGCCGCCTCAAGTAAAGCAGGCTCTTGAGCATTGCCCTCACTGAGCATTTTGATAAGCTCCGCCTGCATCGATATATTGTTCAGCGGCCTGCGCGCGTCGTGAATTTGCTGACTAATATCTGTCATGGTTCTCCTTACTTTTGATAGCCGCTATAACTCGTCACCATAAGCGTGCAATCTGTTGTATAGGGTTTTGGTGCTGATGCCCAGCATCTCAGCTGCCAAGGTTTTATTGTTATCTACTTTTAGTAAAGTGGCATAAATCAGTTCTTTTTCTAGTTCTTCAATGGTTTTGCCTGCGGCAATTGCAGAACTACTTTGTTGCTTTTGAGAGAAGGGAGAGTCGAAAGTGTTGGGCATATCCAAGGCTTTGCCGCCTGGCTCACTCATAATAAATGCGCGATGAACAGTATGGCGTAGCTCACGTACATTTCCCGGCCAGTCGTGTGCACATAGGGTATCGATTTGCTTTGTGCTTAGTTTAAAAGCTTCATTGTGCTCTTGATTAAGCTGCGACAAAAATGCCTGAGCGAGCATCGGAATATCTTCTTTGCGCTCTTTTAAGCTGGGAATCGAAATAGGAAATACAGCGAGTCGAAAATAGATGTCTTCTCTTAAAATATTATCTCGAGCAATATCGTCTAAGCTGCGATTAGTCGCGCTAATTACCCTGCATTTCACCGGAATTTCCTGAGTCCCGCCCACGCGAGAGACTTTATTCGTTTCCAGCACCCGAAGCAAATTAGGCTGCATGTCTAATGGCATTTCGGTTACTTCGTCTAAAAACAAAGTGCCGTTATTAGCACGCTCAAATACTCCCGGCTTTTGCGCCACAGCGCCAGTAAACGCACCTTTCTCATGGCCAAAGAGTTCGCTTCCAATTAACTCCTTTGAAAACCCGCCGCAATTAGTGGCAATTAAATCGCCCTTAGGCTGAGCCGCATTATGAATAGCCTGTGCAACGAGTTCTTTACCCACACCGCTGTCACCCATTAGCATTACATTAGCGTCACTTCTGGCAACCCGCTCAATCATTTTATACAAATTTTGCATGGGTTGTGACTCACCAATGAGCACGTCAAAATGTAAATTCGCATCAAGGTCTGGGCGTTTTGATTGTGTGGTTGTTTGTTTCGCATCCTTTTTTGCGCGGCGAGGATTTAGCACCGCTTCAATATCTTCGCGCTGAATCGGCTTCATCAAATAATTAACGTTTGGGCCGGCTATTGGCGCAATAGCAGATTTAATTTCTGGGTTGCCAGTGATAAAGGTGACACGTGGCATTTTGCCTAGCTGTTGCACGTATTCAAATATATGTAGGCCATTGCCATCGGGTAACATGAAGTCAATCAGCAGATGATCAAACTCATTTAAAGCTAGCCATTCTTTCGCATCTTTCACCGAATCGGATATGGATACATGATGTCCTAAATGCTCAACAATATTGCTCATTACTTGCGTAAATTCGGTATCGTCGTCAATCAGTAAAATCGATTTCACTTAATGTCCTTTTCAGTGTGGTAATTCGTTGTTAAATACACCCATCGATGTAGGCGTTCAGTATAGTCTACGATAATTTGCTAAGCCAAGTGCAATAGTTCTGCAAAATTTATGTACAAACGAAAGCGCCGCGCATTAACTTGCGCGGCGCTTTTAAAATAGGGCGAAAGCACTACTGATGCATGTCGGTATCTTTTACCTCTGCATTTTCACTACCTGTTAGCTGCATATAAGCATCAAGTATTTGCTGCTGTTGCTCTTGTGATGCACCCTTAGCATAAAGGACAGCCGAACCGCTATGATAGCGAACCTCAATAGGCTTATCGAATCCCTCGACATGTAACTCGAGACGCGTTGATGGCTGGGCGACCTCAAACATCTGCTCTACATTTTTATTCTTTAAAAGAGCTTGGTCTGATGTAGCTTCAGTGACCTGCGCTCCCGCATAAAAACTGGCGCTCAGCAGCATGCCTATGCCTGCAAGCATTATGGCCAAAATTGATTTACATTTATGTTTAGTCTGCGTAATCATTTCTTATCTCCTTAAATTACTTTTGATTGCTTAAATCTAATAATTTTTAATTCGATTGTTCTAGTTTGATTGATTATCACTAGCTTTTTTTTCAGCCAACATGGCGTTTAATTTTTCACCGCCTTTAATACCGAAATCTAAAGTGCGAATTGGGAACGGTATCAATATGTCATTTTCACTTAGCGTTTTATGAACCAAATCTACTCCCTGATGACGCGCTTCCATAAAACTCGTTTCACCCGGGTAATCAATCCAAAACCACACTAGTAGGTTGACACTGCTGTCACCAAAGCCTTCAGCAAAAACACTGATTTCATCTTTGCGAATAATCCAATCTTTTTTATGTAGCGCCTCTTCAATTACTTGTCTTGCGTGAGCCACATCATCTGCATATGAAATACCCACAGGCACCTCGACTCGTCGGTGACCTTCATATGAGTAGTTCGTGACAATATTTCTGAATAGAATTTTATTGGGAATAATCTCAATTTGACCAGCAAAGGTTTCCACAAGAGTGTTTCGTAGGTTAATTGTTTTTACTGTGCCAAATACACCGTCAGCTTCAATCACATCGTCTATTTGAAAGGGCTTTCGTATGCCCATCGCAATACCTGCTATAAGGTTCTCTGTCATATCTTGGAAAGCAAAACCAATCGCTAAGCCTACGATGCCTGCACCAGCTAATAAGGAAGTAACCGTGCCAGTTAAGCCCAAAAACTCAAGTGCGATAAAAATACCGGCGGTAAATACAATGACTTTAAAGATGGCAGCGAGTAAATCAGCAATTTGTTTTGATTCGAACATGCGATGCAATACTTTGGACATTAAGCGCCCAGCAATTCTCGCAATAATGGCAAACACAATAGCAATAACAATGGCCACAACCATGTTAGGCAAGTGTTTGATTCCCATTTCTAACCACGTATTTACTTTATCGTAAATAAGTGCCCAAAAGTTATTAATTGCATCCAGTTCCAAATCGTTTCCCTCTTTTATTCGTCTGCTGAAAATTCAAAAACTAAGCTGGTTTATTTTGAGTCTTTACTAACTAGAAAACCCCCAATAAGGGGGCTTGATTTTCAAAGAATATTAACAGTCTTGATCCTTCGCATCAGCGTTCTCTTTAACATTTTCACACGCGTCTTCTACCGCATTGCCTGCATCGGTTACGATCTCATCAATTTTCTCGCCGGCTTCCTCAGCGTCACCATCACCACATGCTGCTAGGGTGAATATAAATAGAACTGATCCAATGAATAAACCGAATTTACCTAAGCTTTGTTTAATATTGTTCATGAAATTTATCCTTTTTGTTTTTGAAGAGTGTTTAATTGTTATGGTAATTAAAAGAGCAATGAACTCAGCGGAGCGCATTGCCCTCTATTCTATATATTAATTAGCTATGCTTTAGGTGATTTGCCCCTGAGTGCATTCACTACAAGCGAAAGTACTAGTAAAGCTAAAAATACAAAGAAAAGAATTTGCGCGATGCCTGAAGCTGCGCCTGCTATTCCGCCGAAGCCAAATACTGCTGCAATAATTGCAATGATAAAAAATGTAATTGCCCAACCTAACATAGTAATCTCCTTAACTTTATGATTTGTCGTATGATGGATTGCGATTTTCGGGCCAAAAGATAAGCAACTGATAATATTAAGGTTTATTTATTAAATGAAAATAAAATAGAATATGGCAAGAAGCTTTTACAGGGTGGTTAAGAAGAACTTACTCGGTGTGATTGTGACAAAATTTGTGGTCATAAACTCAACATGCGTTGGTATTTGCGCTACAAGCGTCGTCATTCCTGCGAAGGCAAAATGCTGTTCGCTTAAGGAGTTTATCGTCATTGCCGCGGAGGCGGTAATCTCCCAATACAACAACTAACACCCTTAAAGGCTGTAAATTCATGCATTACTGCAACATTTGGGAGGTTCCTGCCTTCGCAGGAATGACACTTTTTCTTAAGCGAACAGCATTGTGCGAAGGCTTGAACCTCCAAAATCAACATTGCGCGCTCAGAAAGACATATCAAACATTTCGGCAGGGCGAGCACTATTAAGTTCACATGCATTCTCGATGCTTTGTAAACTTACTCTGCCCAAAATAGTGAAATTATCAGATAAATAAAACAGTGCCTTTCCATTTTTGACAATTACTGGAGGCATTGAGGCATCGGGGTTAGCATGGCTGTAATCACTATCTGAACTCCCATATATTCCGCCGCTATTGTGAATGCTTTGCTCAACTGCACCGCTACCAAAATCTTCGCCAGTATTAAATACGCTGTCTTTAGCATCGCGGCTACCTAAAAATCCTAGGTATTCACGCTCACCGCTAGAGCCGTAAATGCGCGCACCATCAATGTCTTTGCAATTGAGTATGGCGGAACTAGGCTTGTACTCAGACGAGCCAGACAAGTTAGACAGATAACCACCGGGTGCTTCAAGCAGATTCATGACTCGCGAAGCGCTTTGGCTAAACACATCTAAGTGCCACTTTCCGCTGCCATTACCGATCGAACCCGACAAACCAATACTGCTGTTTCCATATTCTAAGTCTTGCGCGCTAAGGGTTACCGTTTGTCTGGGCAGAATGTCGATTGTAGCCGAGGATGAAGAAAACATACCCTTATCGTCAACACCTTGTATGGTAAAGCGATTCATGCGTGAGGACAGATTAATTAATCTCAGCTTACTCACCTGATTGTAATTTGAACCAGGGTTGAACATAGGCACATTATGAAATCGTCCGTGTTCACTTTGGGTAGTTGCATCTACTTGTGTCATGAAGCCATCGCTTGTGCGGATATAGCCTGCCACTTCAATTTCGGTATCTGTAACCACTGTAATACGCCACGAACCCTCTCCTGAGCCAAAAGCTCCTCGCAGGTCTTTTTTATCGCTTCCATATTCAAGGTCGTTGGAATTAAGTTGCTTTGAAGCAAATGGTCCTAAGGAAAAATGAACCACTTGCTCGGCCTCATTACCGGCATCGTCGTAGCCATAGATATAACCGTTTACCACGGTGCCTTTCTGGTTACGCAAGCGAATAAAACCCTGCTGAACATAGTTGCTTGCAGGCGGAACAAAATCGACTGATTTTTGATAGCTAAATTCTCTATCGCTTTGCGCGGCCTCGCCGTACATGGCTTGTAGAGCAAAAATGTCTTGCAAGGACATGCTGCGACCACCAAGGGGTGCATTTCTATCGTCTTTTCGAACCATTGTTGGCTCACCGTTTTGTGAGAACGTAGTTCGGTCGTATTGCATGACTGACAAATAGTCATAGTCGCCAACATCTAAACCATTGCTTATGTGCTGATTAAAATTGTGTTCGTGACCCTCTTGAATATTTTCTTCAATGATCTCAACAAAGCTGTCTCGGTCTGAGCGCGAGTGTTCATGCCAAAAGCCAAGTGCATGCAACAGCTCATGTTGAATAACTCGGGTACTAAAGCAGTTTTTCGTCAAAGACAGCGTTTGCGGACCGCCTATCATTCCAACGTAGGAGCTACAGCCACCGGTATCATCAAATGATACGTAATTAGCTTGATTCGTACGCTCAACAAAGGTGATATTTGCGTAGCCTTCCATGTCTCGCATCGTGTCGATTATTTTTTGCTTGTTACTAGGAGAATAATCAATATCAAACTGATAGAAGAGAATGCCGTCAGGCCATCTGCGGCTGTTGCGCGAATGAATGATAGCGTCTGACTTGCCGTTGCCAGAATTCATTGTTTCATGTGATGGCGCGAGCAAAATATCGCCTTCGAAAACTACGTAACCATTATCCTTAACAGCATTCACTGTTTTTTGGACGGTATTACCGTTTTCGTCAAGACTGTTGATGCTAACCGCTATTGTATCGTAGTAACCTTTGGCGAGTAGAGGCTGAGTAATGGACGTGAAAAAAAGCACCGCCATGAGGCTTAGTGCAGAACACCGCGAAAAAGACAGCGAAAAAGAGCTAAAGACAGACATTACGCGCATAAACAACTCGATATTTAATATTCGCCCCTTCTCGGTAAACAAAGAGACAATTCAACATGGTGTGGTATGTATCTACCGCTGTGTGAATGTTAAAACGAATTGTGTATGGCTTGCGTATGCAAACTTAGAATAGGGTATGAATGATTGAAGCGATGCAAAAATCAGCGGCGATTGAACAGCTAATCGCCCTTGCTTCCACCCAAGCA
>CAYQMI010000006.1:0-9540 GCA_964418575.1 uncultured Glaciecola sp. | reverse complement strand
TTTCTGCTGGCACCTAAGCTAAGCGATGCAATTACCGGATTTGAACCAAGTTCAGGCTCATTGTCGGCATGCATACCCATGCTGTCTTGTCCATCTCTATATAGGTTTGCCAACACTGAATTAAAGCTCACTTCGCAGGTTTTCTCGCAAGCTTGTTTAACTTTAAGCAGCTTTTCTTCCCACGGTAAAGGCTGCATTTTAAGTCCTGAATAGGTGTAATCAATTCCCGCATCACCATACCAAGCTTGCAGCCTTGGAACCGGCATGCTTTTTCCAAAAAGCGTGATCTTAGGTTGATTCCACTCTAGGTGCTCTGTGAAATGACTGAGCAGTTTGTCAGCTGCATCAGGCTTTATCCAATTGTGCACCAGCCAAACCTCTGCATCTGGCATATCAATATGCTCAGTTTGCGGCTTCAAGTGCTCAAGCAAATCGTTGTGAGTGTTTGAATCAAACAAGCTTTTTTGCATGTGGTGCAAGCACAACCTTTTAGCGAGTGTTACAATAAAGCCATTGTAGCACTGTAAAAGTAATGCCTTGAATACCAATACTGAATTTTCAATTAACGAGCGTCAACTTAGCTTGCTCCGATTTCCTCTGCAAGGAGATAAGTCATCTTTGCAGGCATGGGATGCTGCCGATGAATACATACTTAATGAAGTGCTCAAAGAGTCGGCAGATGATGATACCGTAGACTTTAAAAACATCGCTATTCTCAATGACGATTTCGGCGCATTGAGCTGTGCTTTAGCGAAGTATCAACCAAAGGTATATTCTGATTCTTACATGGCGCACCGTGCTATTGAAGATAACTTACAGCGCAATAAATTAAACGGCATCACGCTCAAATCTTCTCTTGCATTAAGTGCAAACAGCGAATCTGCCGATGCACCAAATAAGGTCGCAGAAACCTTCTCACTAGTGCTAATTAAAATCCCGCGCACCTTGGCACTTTTAGAACAACAGCTCTGCGATTTACGTCCCCGTATCGATGAAAACACCCAAATAATCGCAGCGGCCAAAGTAAAAAGCATTACCAACAACACGCTTAAATTATTCGAGAAGTATATTGGTCCAACTAAGACTTCACTTGCCGTTAAAAAGGCGCGATTGGTATTTGCCACGTTCGACCCAAATCTCAAGGTAAGTAATTCATTTGTGAGTGTTGTGTCAGACCCAGCGATAAGCTTTTCGCTATACAATCATGCAAACGTGTTTTGCCGAGAACAGCTCGACATTGGCGCTCGATTATTACTAGAGCATTTGCCAAAGCATTTCAGCGGAACTTGCATTGATTTAGGGTGTGGCAACGGCGTGTTAGGTGTTGCCATGCTTAAAAAAAATCCAGAGGCTAAACTTAGCTTTGTTGATGAATCATTCATGGCTATTGAATCTGCCAAGCTGACCGCAAGCCATGCACTTTCTGAAAGCGCTTTAAGCAATGCGGAATTTAAAGTAAGTCACTGCTTACAAACCTTGCTAGACGAAAATAAAGAAAAGGTAGACTTGGTGCTGTGTAATCCGCCCTTTCATCAGCAAAACGTGATAACCGATGAAATTGCCTGGCAAATGTTTGTAGATGCCAAGCGCATGTTAAAGCCAAGAGGCGAACTGAGAGTAGTTGCCAACCGACACTTGCTCTACCCTGATAAACTCAAACGCTTGTTTGGTGGTTGCAAGGTGATTGCAAATAACCGAAAATTTGTCGTACTAAGCGCAATTAAACTCAATCAATAACTTCGTATTTTAATGAATGAACCTGACAAGAGGACTCATAATGTCATCACTTCGCTTATTTAGTCTTGTGCTGTTTGCTGGCCTTATTACTAGCTTTTTTGCAACCACCGCACAGGCACAGATTGTTGACCCTAGCAAACAAGCGGGCTCAAAAATCCAGCCCGATAACTATTACCCTCAAGTGCTATTAGAAACCTCAATGGGCGATATCGTAATTGAACTTAATCGCAATAAAGCTCCGCTGACGGTAAACAACTTTTTAGACTATGTTAATCGTAAAGAGTACGACAATACTTTGTTTCATCGTGTTATTCCCGATTACATTGTTCAAGGTGGCGGATACACATCAGAATTTCAAGAAAAGAAAACCGAAGAACCTGTTCTTAATGAGTCAGGAAATGGTTTGAAGAACAACTATTACTCGGTTGCCATGGCCCGGCAAGATGATCCTCACTCTGCCACCCGGCAGTTTTTCTTTAATTTAGACGAGAACGATAATTTAGACCCAGGTAGAGGCTGGGGATATACTGTATTTGGCACGGTAACAAGAGGCACTGAAGTGATTGATGCTATGGGTCAAGTGGAAACAGAATATCGCCCGCTAATACGCTTTCAAGACGTACCGAAAACACCCATTGTTCTTATTTCGGCCTCTGTCATGCCCCCTCTTTAAAGTGCCTTATTTACGAGGGTTTTGTAGTTAAACTAAGCAAGCTATATACAATCCAACCGTATTCATTTCTATAGTTATGATATAGCTTGCCGTTATTAATACTACTTACGTTTTACAGGATTGCGTGACAATGAAAAATCTAATCGCTTTTACGATAAATTCAAGCGCAAATGAATAACCAAGTTTTGCTGTTTTACGGTTTTTTATTGCGCTTTAGCTTACTGAGTGCGTGCGCTATTTCGATTTTTTGTGGCGCCGTGCTAGCAAGCTCAGCGACTGCAAGAACATTTGATGAGTCTGAGCAATATAAAAACTTAGTACTTTACACTGATACAAGTGATTTTGTTAAAGAACTGACGGGAGAAAAACCTATCAATTCAATGATATCGGAGACGAATTATTTGTTGTTGAAGCGTTTAAACGCTATAAACAAAGTACAATATCAAATTTCTGACCGTCATACTCAAATATTAGAGAGCGAACAACCAGCATGCTCCTTGTATAAAATAAAGCCCCCAGAGCGTGAAAAACGGTTCTTGTTTAGCTTACCAACTGATGTTTTTTTAGCCCATAAATTGTATCAGCTGTCAGAAAACCCAATTATTGCCACAAAACATCTGACAAAAGACGGGCAGGTATCATCGATAAATGACATGTTCAACTCTGCTGAGTTTAAAGGGAAATTACTTCTGCTCGATGGCAGGTCTTACGGAGATGACTTAGATAAATTACTGACGAAAATAAACACTGATAAATTGGAATTTATTAACGCCCGTCAGCCGTACGCGAGCTACTTGAAACTATTTGAATTAAAACGCGAAGACTATGTAATAGCGTTTCCATCTATTATTCATGAACACCCGACTTTGTCACGCAATACGCGTTCCTATCAAATACAGGGTATAGATTCACACGTAAGTGGCCGGATTATGTGCAACGATACAAAAGAGACTCGCGCGTTCTTGCATGCTGCTAACAAGGAGCTAAAACGGCTTTATGACTCTAGTGAATTTTACTTAGCTATTAGTCGTTACCTGCCCTCAACAAGCCATGATTTACTGGCGCAAATAATTAACGATACCGTCAAAATTGAGGCTTATGGATGGTTAGTAAATTCTGCAACACCGTCATATTCCGATGACAACGAAGCACGCGATTGAATATGCTTGAACACAAGCATAGTTAGATTAATATCACGCTTAACATACAATTTCCCTCTCAATCTGCCTCTACAGATGCACTCGGCCGTTACTTCGTATTAAGCAAGATTGTTTTCAGTGTATATCTTAGATGCAATTTATCTTTAATATCGGCACTTGTAGGTTTAATGTACTACAGTACTGAATATTAATAGATAAGCACGTATTGCAACGCCACGTTGCGAAAAGGAGAATCGATGAAAGCATCAGACTTAATGGTAAAAGCCCTTGAAGCAGAAGGCGTAGAATATATATTCGGGATCCCCGGTGAAGAAAATCTCGATTTGCTCGAGTCTTTACGCGGTTCGAATATTAAGCTGATTTTGACTCGCCACGAACAAGGTGCAGGCTTTATGGCGGCGACCTACGGCAGGTTAACCGGAAAAGTCGGCGTTTGTTTGTCTACTTTAGGCCCCGGTGCAACTAACTTAGTGACGCCTGCAGCCTACGCGCAGCTTGGCGCGATGCCTATTTTGATGATCACTGGCCAAAAGCCCATTAAAACTAGCAAACAAGGTCGCTTTCAGGTGATTGATGTAGTTGACATGATGCGTCCAATCACCAAATACACAACGCAGGTAGTAAGTGGCGACCGAATCCCATCGGTGGTTCGCGAGGCCTTTAGGCTCGCCAGCGAAGAGCGTCCAGGCGCCACGCACATTGAGCTACCAGAAGATATTGCTGATGAAACAACCACTGCACCTTTATTGAGTGCTAGCGTTGTTCGTCGTCCTATTGCTGAATATAAGGCAATTAATGCAGCGATTGAAATGATTGAAAAAGCCAAATCTCCGGTGCTATTAATTGGAGCAGGAGCGAATCGTAAACTTACCGCCAAAATGCTAAATCAGTTTGTTGAAAAAACCGGTATTCCCTTTATTACCACACAAATGGGTAAAGGCGTAATCAACGAAAGTCACAAACTGTTTATGGGGAATACCGCCCTTTCATCAGGTGACTTTGTGCACCGCGCAATCGAGCGTGCCGATCTAATTATTAACGTGGGTCACGACGTTGTAGAAAAGCCGCCGTTTTTCATGCATGTTGGCGGCCAAAAAGTTATGCACATTAATTTTGAGACCGCGGCTGTAGACCCGGTTTACTTCCCGCAGCTCGAAGTGGTAGGCGATATCGCTAACACCATCTGGCAATTGAATGAAACTATAAAACCTCAAGCTCATTGGAAGCTAGACTTTTATCACGATGTACATGAGGCTTACTTAGAGCATCGTTGTGCCGCCGAGCTTGATGACCGCTTTCCGATTTTGCCAGAACGCTTAGTGAAAGAGGTGCGCGACGCGATGCCTACCGACGGTATTGTCACTCTCGACAACGGCGTATATAAAATTTGGTTTGCGCGCAACTATCCTGCGCATTTCCCCAATACTATGTTACTCGACAACGCATTAGCCACCATGGGCGCAGGCCTTCCCTCTGCTATGGCTGCAAAATTAGTGCATCCTGACAAAGCAGTTATCACCGTATGTGGTGACGGCGGGTTTATGATGAACAGCCAAGAAATAGAAACCGCTGTTAGGCTTAATCTGCACATTGTAATTGTAATTCTTCGTGATGACGCCTACGGCATGATCAAGTGGAAGCAATCTAATATGGGCTTTGAAAACTACGGACTCGATTATCAAAACCCGGACTTTGTGAAATACGTTGAGAGCTATGGCGGCAAAGGCTGGCGGATATCGGCAGCCGACCAATTGAGTCAGCAAATCAAAGACTGCTTGGCAGACCCAGCGGTGCATTTAATTGACGTGCCCATCGACTACAGCTTAAATGACGAAACGCTTAATAAAACAATACGTGAACTAAGCGCCAAACTTTAAGGAGGCAAAGATGTTAGCAAAATCATATCCCTATTATTTAGCAAACAAAGCAGTATATGCCAATGAAGATCTCGAGGTTACCAATAAGTACACGCAAGAGGTCGCAACCAAAGTTGCACTTGCGGATGCAAAGGTCATAGATGAAGCTATTGCCGCCGCCGAAAAAGCGCAAGTAAAACTCAACAAAATGCCGCCATACGAGCGCCAGCAAATTCTTGAACATTGTGTGGAAGGTTTTAAAAAACGTTTTGAAGAACTCGCGTATTCACTTTGCATAGAAGCCGGCAAGCCAATTAAAGATGCTCGCGGCGAGGTCACCCGTTTGATCGATACCTTTAAAATAGCAGCTGAGGAATCGGTGAGAATTAACGGTGAAGTCACGAATTTAGAGATTACCGAGCGCGCCAAAGGTTACACTGGCATGTATAAACACGTTCCAATTGGGCCGTGTTCTTTTATTTCGCCTTTCAACTTCCCCTTAAATTTAGCGGCGCACAAGGTTGCCCCTGCTATTGCGGCGGGCTGTGCCTTTGTGCTGAAACCTGCAAGTCGCACGCCTATTGGCGCGTTGATTATTGGTGAAATATTAGCAGAAACTAGCTTACCGGAAGGCGCATTTTCTATTCTTCCCTGCAGCCGCGATGGCGCAGACTTATTTACTACCGACGACCGCTTTAAACTTCTAAGCTTCACCGGCTCTCCTGATGTAGGTTGGCAGCTCAAAGCAAAAGCAGGTAAAAAGCCTGTAGTATTGGAGTTAGGCGGTAACGCGGCATGCGTGGTGGATGCCGATGCAGACTTAGACGATGCCATTACTCGCATCATCTTTGGCGCGTACTATCAGTCTGGTCAAAGTTGTATTAGCGTACAGCGTATTTTAGTGCACAGCTCTTTGTACGCTGAATTTAAACAAAAATACGTAGAAAAAGTAAAAGCGCTAATACATGGCGACCCACTTAGCGAAGACACCTTCATAGGCCCGATGATTTCAGAAGGCGAAGCAAAACGCCTCGCGTCTTGGATAGAAAACGCAGTGAGCGCAGGTGGGAAGCTACTTTGTGGTGGCGAGCGCGACGGGGCAATGCTGCAAGCAACCATACTTGAAGACGTGCCGCGTGACTGTGAAGTAAACGCCGACGAAGCCTTTGGCCCTGTCTCGGTGATTAGCGCTTTTGATGACTTTGATGAAGCGTTAACTCGCGTAAACGACAGTCAATTTGGCTTACAAGCCGGAATATTCACCCGCGATATTTACAAAGCCCACAAAGCTTGGGATGAATTGCATGTAGGCGGTGTTGTAATTGGCGATGTACCAAGCTGGAGAGTAGATAACATGCCTTATGGCGGCGTTAAAGAATCAGGGCTTGGACGTGAAGGTATTCGATATGCGATAGCCGATATGACCGAGATTAAGCTGATGGTGCTGCGAACACCGCAGTAATTAAGAGCATTTTCGGTAGAATATGATTTTTGAATTGGCAAAGCTTTGAATGGCTTTGCCATTTTTTTACGTCGGTAATTTTTGCATGCTAACTGTATGCAGATAGCTCGCGTTCGCTTACTGGGCTTAATTAATTGCGAAGAAACATCATAATTAACTACGAAGAAACGTCATAATCAGCATTGCGAACCGAAGCTTTAATTAAATGAAATTGATGCATGATAAATTTACTGCTCTTTGACCTAGCCTGCAAATCTGACAGCATCATCGGTCAATATCAATTCATAAAAATAACAAGCGGTTTATGTTTCACTCTTCTGCATAGAACACTCATATTCAAAACAATTGATTCCGCTCGCATTTGAGCGGAATTAATGTAGCTTGAGGTTGGGTCTGAGCTTACGATTTATCCGATTAACCAGCATGAATAACAGCGTTTTTGCCTTCCCATAAATCACCAGCTGATGCATACGATATAAACTTATATACACCATTCGGGCCAAGCGCCCTTCAATAAACATGCTGCCTTTCGTTAAATTCCCCATGAGACTGCCAATGGTAGAGTAGGTCGAGAGCGACACCAATGATCCATAGTCCACATATTTGTAATCTTTTAAGGCTTTGTTTGCATCTGCCAATTTAATATTGTTAAACAGATGACTTGCCATCTGATGAGCAGACTGGGCGCGCGGCGGCACTTTGCTCTCATCGGGCATGATGCAGTGCGCGCAATCCCCCAAGGCAAAAATGTTTTCATCGCTAACGCTTTGCAATTGCAAATTAACAACTAACTGATTGATTTTGTTTGTTTCAAGCTCGCCCAGCCCCTGCAAGAAGTCAGGCGCTTTAATGCCCGCAGCCCATACCGACATATTGCTTGGAATAAAGTTACCGTCTTTGGTGTATAAGCCCTTTTCGTCGGCTTTGGCAACCGCGGTACTCATCATTATTTCAACCCCAAGCTTTTGCAGTTCTTTTGAGGTATTTTGCGCAATACGCTCCGGCAATGCCGGCAATAAGCGAGGACCAGCCTCAATTATGCGTACCTTCAAACGATTCGCCGTTAAATGATGATAGCCATAAGATTGCAATAGCTCCTTAGTTTTATAAAGCTCTGCAGAGAGCTCAACACCGGTTGCGCCTGCACCTACTATGGATATTTCGAGTGTGTGCATGCTTTCATTCGCTTGGAGCTTTAAGAATTCGTTGAGGAGCTTAGTATGGAAGCGCTGCGCACTTTTTGGCGAGTCTAAAAATATACAATGTTCTGCCGCTCCAGGCGTTCCAAAGTCATTAGTAATCGAACCAAGGGCAAAGATGAGTTTGCCATACCCCAACTCTCGAGAAGGTAAAACAACCTTTCCATCATCGTCTTTGAGTGGCTCTAGTGTGATGGTTTTTTCATCTCGGTTAAGCGCCACCATTTTACCTAAGTGGAAAGAAAAACCGCTCTTTTTCCCAAGCGACAAGTAATCTACGCCATCGATATCGGGGTCGAGTGAGCCTGCGGCAACTTCGTGCAGTAAAGGTTTCCATATATGAGTGCGGTTTTGGTCCACCAATACCACCGAACGCTTTGGCAATGTGCCACGCTTATTCATTTTACTCACATAACGCCCCAACTTAATGGCCAGCTCCAAGCCACCAGCACCTCCTCCAATGATCACAAATGCATTACCATCATCTAGCGTTCGAGAAACCGACGCTGGAAGAACTGTGCTGACAGAAGATGTAGAAGATGACGATGCATCATTTGCGTTTGATTCAGATGGAGCGGTGTCCATGTAATAACTTCCTTTTATGGGATGACAGAGGAATAGTAAACCCTTCGATATTATAAGCCTAGTTGAAGACCTGTCGATGTGTTTTTTGTTCGCCCAATAGTGCTCATGAGTAGATAAAGAGCAAACAACAATGAATCACAAAAGTTATCCGTGACGCATAATAGCAGTTTTACGTCATTTGACGCATCTCGCTCTTTTGGCAAAATCCGACATCTTTCAGCCGCTTGTCTGGTATGGGGTTTGCGGATATATTAAAGTTATTGAGAATTATATATCCGGCAGTTGTTTGGAAAAGTTATGCACAGGATGTTGGATAATAAATTGTTAGGTTTACCATGTTTAAACTCAGTGTACTTTTCATATCTTCTATTCTTCTGTTAGCGTGTTCCTCAAGAGGAGCATTGGAAATGTTTGACGCGCCAGATGAAAAATATGTTGAACTTGTTGGCAGTATTGAAACTCCGCTCACGTACAAAATTCGCGTCGAATATCGTACTCAAATAGATACCGAAAAATGTACTAATTATCATCTATCTCTTGGAAAAAATGTTGCACAACGATACGAAGCGGATTATTACCCTCAGATTCAAGACGGTAAGCACCGTATTTTGGCTCCTTTAAAAGCGCTTAACCCAAATACCTTATGCCAATGGAAGCCAGTAATGCTTTTCATTTGTATGGGAACAGACAATATTGAACCAACTAAATGCTCAAGCCTTTTTTCATTCCGCGGATTACATGACGTCACAAAGCCAATTTTACTTGATTGCCCAATTGGCTTTTTTTGTTCTAAAACACCCAATGCTAGCGCAATAAATGATTTCAACCGCGAATACGAAGTTAACATCAGTGCGAGGTAAACCTAACA
>CAYQMI010000005.1:32043-53766 GCA_964418575.1 uncultured Glaciecola sp. | reverse complement strand
CTTACTTTTTACCCACAAACCACCCAGTAATAGCCAGTCTTGGATGACGCGCAAAGGGCGCCACATAACTTACTGCATGAGCATGGTTTACGTCGAATATCGCAAGTGAGTTAAAAATAGGTACCCAAGTATCTTTAGGATTGCCGTTGTCGTGGTAAAACTGCAATAAACCGCCCCAGTCGGGGTGCCATTCAGGCGTAAAGTTAAGCACGTAGGCTACTTTGCGGTTTGTGTTTGCATCTACATCGTTATGGCGGGTTAAAAAGTGGCCTGGATAGTAACGGGTGGCCTGTGCGTCGGCACCAACAATATCGTCGTGGCCTGTCATGGCGCGCACTTGTTTTAAAAAGTCTTCGGAGTTAAGCAATTGTAATACTTGCTGCGATAGGCTGTTGTTGCTTGGGTCGTCGTGAATTTGTGACTTACTGTAAAAAAAGCCCACGCCTTCACTCGCCTGTTGATAAATTGATTTAGTGAGAGCCTGCTGTTTTTGTGGGCCTAAATCGCTTAACTCTTTTGTACTAATGACTTTTCCTTGTCCATTTTCAATGTAAGCGTTTTTATACTCTAAGTCTTTATGAATATGCATCGCCACATCGCCAGCGCTTTTTGTTGTAAAAATATCAAAAAGACGCAATCGCTTATCGTTTGCGTATTGTTCGGCGTAATCGCCCAACTTATGTAGCGGATTTAATTCAATACTCATCTGTGCCTCTTAGCTTATTATTATTTTATAATTTTGCCTGCCCGATTTACCGCAGTACTAGGTATCGCAGAAAAGTAGCAAATACTCAGCGCTAAGTACAGCCGAGCGTTGGTTTAGGGCTTGATTAAACTAAGTGAAAGGCTTGCGATGCAAACTCTTTTCCGTTTAACAAAAGCGAAATACGGTGCTCACCGCTGTAATGCTTGCGGGTAGTAACTGATTTAAAGCTGTGTGACTTACTCAAATTTACTGATTCGTTGGGAGCGAGCGTCAGGCTTTTCCACTTAAATACTTTCGGTAAAAGCTTAGCGTTAGCCTTTTGATAATACACCACGTAATCGAGCATGATTTCTTGCTCGCTTGTAGCTCCTGAACGCAAGCTTACGTGCATATCAATGCTCTGCTCATGTTTTATCGTCGCATCAGAAAGTCGAAGCTCAATGCCTACAAGTTGCGGTGGTAAATACCCAAAAAGCGCTAAGGCCTCTGGCATTCCTTTTTTAAATAAGGTTCTGCAAGCGTGCCTGATTAAACGAACTCGCTGATCACTTGCGTTGTTTAACCACCTTTTACAAAGCTTCACAACTAGCTGAGGATGGTCTTTGGCAATATCATTTAAATTGTTGGCAACCGAGCGCCTGACGTATTCTGATTCATCGTCTTTAAGTGCCTCTAACAGCGGCAATATCGGTGCTGGGTCGTTAATAAATGCCTTTAGCTGAATCCCCCATGGCAAGCGCGGGCGAGTGCCTTCTGAAACCAAACGCCGAACGTGTTTACTACTGTGCATAACGCAGCTTTGCAAATACTTAAGGCTTTGCTCTTGCTGAGCAATAATGAAGTGGCGAATGGCAAATTCTGCGGTAAAGCGCTGGGTCAGCTCGCACAATAACTGCATAGCGAGGCTAAAGTCAGCCTGACCGCAAACCGCAACATAGTCAGCCATTGGCATAATTGCCCAATCACTTAACAAATGGGCGTATTCGCTCGCTTGGTTGACTTCGTCGACCTTTGTCATTGGCTTAAGGCTAGCTTTAAGGATATAACAAGTGCGTGCAAAATCACTAGGCAAATGGCCTTGCATGGCCTTTACAATTCCCTCACTACGCTGCTTTAGCTCTAACTTATCTAGGTTTTGGGTTGCCTCGCTTATAAAAGCTTCTGGATTGAAAGCCGGCTCAGCTCGAGCAAAACATGCTGCCATTTGTTCAATTAATTCAACTGAAAAGTAATTCTTAAAAGGCTCTGGCATAGCAGTGAACATCCTTATTTGGTGGTATATGCGAGTGTTAGCCGCCTAGTATATCTTTAATTCTAGCGCTCAACATTGGCACTACTTCAGATGTAAACCAAGGATGCTTGCTCATCCAGCGGTTGTTTCGACCGGAGGGGTGAGGCAAGGCGATGGCCTTGGGCAGTAAGTTATGATAATCGGCAATTGCCTCAGTTAAGTTTTGGTATTGCTTTAGATAGGCCTGCTGAGCGTACCTGCCAATATAAATAATGATTTCGGGCGAGGTATTTTGCAAAAATTTATGATGCCATGTTGGCGCACATATCTTTATAGGTGGAGCATCGGCACCGTTTTTATAGCCTGGAAAACAAAAGCTCATGGGTAGCACGGCAAATGCACCCGAATCATAAAAGTAGGCTCTACTCACGCCTAACCACGTTCGCAAACGCTCGCCTGAGGCGTCGTTCCATGCAATGTTTGATTCATGTGCCAAGCGCCCAGGCGCCTGACTAATCAGTATAACTTTGGGCTTATCAGGCCAAATAAGAATCGGATTAGGAGCAAAGGGCAAGCTATTTTTGCAAAGCGTGCAGCTCAAGGCTTGCTGTAAAATCGAATCATTGCGCGTGATATCTTTCACCCTTCTAAAAATAAAGGTTTAAAAAACAACTAGTAAGTGCTTATATATTACTTTAAAAGTACATTTTTACTTTAACGATTGAATTCGTAGCAATTAAACCTTAGTCTAATTGTTGAATAATAATGACTATATTGACCTTATTTTTACTCAAAAAATGTGCTTTCTACTATACTATCTGCTCACTTAAGTGATTCGTGTAAGTGACGTACTGAAATTGATTCTAAATGGTCATAACAGCATAGAAATACGGACTCGATTAATGAAACTATTATCGGTGTTATCTAGCCTCCTACTACTTGTTTTACATATCCCTGCTTTTGCAAGTGATGTAGTAGTGTGGAAAAGAAACTTCGATAGTCCTTATATGCACGCAGCTATTAATAACATACTGCAGCTATCTGAACAAAAGTACGGGCCAGCATCTTTAAAATCATCCTCCAAGCTTGAGCAAGGTAGAGCCTTTGCCAACATGGCAAACAACAATGGTATTGATATCTTTGTTGGTGGGATTGACCGCAAACGTGAAGCCGCAGCCTCGCCTATTTATGTTCCAATCGACAGAGGCTTGTTAGGCTTTCGCCTGTGTTTAATGCACAACAAAAAGCCCTCGTTTACAAACGTTAAAACTTTGGAGGAATTAAAAAGCCGCAGCGTTTTATTTGGCATGGGATCGCACTGGCCCGACAGGAAGATTTTTGAAAGCCAAGGCTTTAACACGGTTACAAGCCCAATATACGGTAGTTTGTTTAACATGCTTGTTAATGACCGTTTCGATTGCTTTGTTCGCAGCCTTGCAGAAATTGCCCCAGAAATCGCGGAGCGACCTAATATGCCGCTTAAAATTGAAGAAAACCTAGTGTTTATTTACCCCTTCGCCGAGTTTTTGTTTGTCAGCAATCAAAACTCAGCCCTTAGGGAGCGGCTAAACTACGGTTTTGAGCGGGCGATAGAAAACGGGAGTTTTTTCGACATTTTCAATCAGTATCACGAAGAAGCCATGCAAATACATGATGTTTACTCGAGAAAACTGCTGATCATGGAAAATAATGATATGTCGGAGCGCGCACTTAAAGCGATTAACCAATATGGTCTCGCCAGTTTTGTACTTCGCTGATAAGCTATTAAACCTTAATTAGTTTTAAACTCTTTATACAACACTGTAAGACCGCTGAGGCAAATATGACCCCTTACTTTCGATATTTATTAACGCTTATTTTGGTGATGAGCGGCTTGAGTACTTCAGCAATCGCTCAGCAGGCCAGTGATATCTATGTGGCTAAGCTTAATTTTTGGCACAAGCAGCCAATCACAGATTTAGTGCAGGTCACCGATACCCAACGATACAGCAATCAACCTTATTTTTTTGATAGCCAGCACCTATACTTCACGCAAGCCGAGCCTATTAATCGCGAAGGCGATGACCTGCAAATGGATATTTTTGTTTATCAACTAAATGACGAGTCGATTAAGAATCTCACAAACTCAGCTGAAAGTGAGTACTCTGCCACGCCAGTCCCCAATACCAGCGGCATGTCGGTCATTCGCGTTAATGAGCAAAATAAGCAAGAGCTTTGGAAAATTGATGCTAAAGGCAAAGCAAGCGAGCATCTAGTGCCTGCAATAGAGCCTGTAGGCTATCAAGTGTGGGTTAACGCTCACCAACTGCTTTTATTCGTGCTGGGCGAACCACATACTCTGCAGCTCGTTGATACAAAAACACCAAACGCTCTGGGCAAGGTCATCGATTCAAATATAGGCGCAAGTCTGTATCAGTTTGAACAGTCTGACTGGTTTTTATATTCCAAGATGGATGAAAGCAAAATGGATGGAAAGAACATGCTCAAAGCCTATCATGCCAAAGATGGTGTGACTGAAAATATAGTCGAACTACCTGAGCGAAGCAGTTATTTTTCGGTGAGTGCAACAGGTCACGTTGTTACTAGCGATGGCGACACACTTTATCACCGTCAAATCATCAAAAAAGGCAAAAGCCTGCAGGCGCAAGGAGCTTGGACACCGATAAAAATTGATAGCAAAGCATGCCAAAATGGTATTTCACGCACGGCAATTTCCCACTTTGGCGATAAAATTGCGTTGGTATGCAACCGGCCTTAAGTGACTAGTAAACTCAAGCAAATTGCTTAATTGCTAGTCGTCTAACTGGTACAGGTTTCGAGAATCGCCGCGCACTGTCCTACCGGCAATCAATTGCTCGTCTTCCCCTCGCATAACTGCTTTTATGTCGTTAATTACAGCACTGCGATATAAATATCCCCAGTGGTCGATTGTTTTCTCTTTTACACTGCTAAAAAAACTTGTATCAAGGTCTTGCTTTGCGTTCGTGGTATCGACCACAAAAACATCCTCGGCAAGCTTTTCGGGATTCATTGGCCCCTTTGAGCCAAGGCGGCGGTTAAAGTTTTTGGTAAAGCGAGAGATGCGCAGAGCGTCATCACTGCGGTGGGTGTACATGGTGGTGCGCTCGCTTAAAGGCGTAAGTCTTGCGAAAGGCTCATTAGGTTCGAATACGTCATACTCGACATCGGCGTTAAGTAAAAATACCTCTTCAAATACCTGAAACAACTTGCTCTTACCTATGGACTCAAGTGCATGCGCCAATACTTGGTTTCCCATGGAGTGCGCCATTAAATGAATGCGGTGTTTGCATCTTTCATGTGCGCCAATTTCAAACATGTCGATATAAAAACCCCTTAGCAAGGAAAAAATACGGGCCACTACCATGCCAGCAATTTGCGCATCTTCTTGATCATTCCAATAAGTCAGTGCCATATGACCAATGGTCGGCCAGCTAAAATACACTAAATGCTCAATGGGGCTGTCTTTTGGCTCAATATAGAGTTTGTTTAACTGATAAATGTTTTTAAGCGTAGAGTCCATGTCGTTGGCAAAACCATGGATGAAAAAAAGCACGTCTGAACAACCATCTTCTGCATTTGACAAGCTTTGATAAAGCTCAGCAAAAAGACGCTCAGAGCCTTTTAGATTCTCGATTTTGTCGAGCAGGCTGGTCATAATTTGAGGCTTGGAGCTGCCTCTTCTTTTGCGGTATTGGGTAGTGGAGTCAATATCTTTTAATAATTCATAGCTGACCGCATCTTCCATTTTTGCTGTGCTGTCGATACTGCATCGAGCAATTCTAAAAGAAGAAGACCCTCTTTCTTTTCCTGAAGTAGATATTCGGTTGTTAGAAATACTGCGATTGGTGATCAAATAAATAGACATGGCATGTCCTCACAAATGAGCGTAATGCGCCATTGAATCTTGAACTGCAATACTTCTCGAAGACTAAGCGACGGTGTTAGTTAATGCTGAATTTAAAGCCTAGCACTATTGCACAAAAATTACACATTTGAGTCAAGGGCAATTTGGTCTTTGCCATTATTTTTTGCCTCATAGAGCAAAGCATCTGCGCGGGAGATAAGTTGATTTAAGCTACTGTCTTTGCTGGCATTATAGGTTGCAACACCCATACTGAAGGTAAGCGCGAGCGATTCGGGTAAAACACTGGGTTTAAGTTCTTGTACTTTATCGCGCAGGCGTTTGTACACCTCAACAATATGCGAGGCCTCGGCACCGTCAAATACTAGCAGCCACTCTTCACCTCCATAACGCCCGTAACCATCTCGTCCTCTAAGCGCAAGCTCGCAGGCTTTCGCAAAAGCAATGAGAACCTCATCACCGGCCTCATGGCCATAGGTGTCATTCACGCGTTTGAAATTATCGATATCTAGCAGTGCAACACAGAAATAACCGCTTTTAGCGTCTGCAAACTGCAGTTTTGCTTTTTGTAAAATGGAGCGTCGATTTGGCGCTTTCGTTAGTAAATCAATATGCGCTAACTCTTTGTATTGGTTACGCTTTTTAATCTGAGTGTACAGGCTGTAACCAAGCATCGTGAGTATTAAAATACTTGCGACCGCTAGCGCGAGCCAAACATTTTCTAACTGCTGTTTTTGCGACAGCAGTTCAGACTTAAGATCACTTTCACGCTGCAGCGCTTCGTTTTGCCTATCTTTCAGATCGGAATCAAATTCAATACGATACTTTTGAATTTGCTCTGCTTGTTCTTGCTTATGTATCTTGCTCTGTAAGTCTAAAACTTGTTCGAGATAGTCATATGCCTCTTGGTAGTTTCCTTGGGCATAATTAACGCGAGATAAGCCTCGTGTGTATTGCATCATGTTACTGTCTGTATTTACTTTATTTGCGTAAAGCTGGGCTTGTTGTAGGGCTAAAAACGCTTCATCTATTTGTCCAGAGCGCGAAAGTGCAAACGATAAGGCTAGCAAAGATTGGAAATGCACTGTGGTGTAACCCGATTGTTTGAATTCTTTTGTGGTGCTTTGCAAAAGCTCAGCCGCTTGTTGCCACTGCTCCTGCTCTAAATATATTCTACCGCGCATGAAGTTAGCCCAAGTCACGCCAATCTCGTCTTGTAACTCAATGCTTAATGCTACTGTCTCCTCGATGCTTGCGCTCGCCGCATCATATTGCTCTAACTGAAAATACGCTTGGCTAATATTATAAAGCAAGATGGACTCAACAAACTTATTCTTCGATAGCTTTGCGTAGACTAGAGCCTGTTTAAAATCTTTAATACCAGACTCAACGTTGCCAATGGTGACATTAATGTTGCCGAGGGTTGAGAGAACTGAACCTAAACCTTCATTGTTCTGAGCATTCTCGTAACTATTGTAAGCTAATTTTAAGCTTTCAATAGAGCTTGCGAACTGGTCTGCGTCAAACTCACTGTGGCCAATACCCAAATAAATATCGCCTTTTAAGTCGTCGTCCTCAACTTGCGCCGCGAGCTCCAGTAAATCCTCTCGTTTATCTTGGTTTTCAAACACCTCGCCAAAGGTGTCACTAATAGCCAGTTCTAAGAGCTTAATCCGCGCTTGTGTTTTGAGGCTGCTGTCAATCGCGAATACGTCGGTTGAGATTAACAGTTGCTCGAGGGTATTTTGCGCTCGCGTTTTATTGTCACTATTAAACAGTAATTCTGCCTTTGCCAGCATCACTTGAATATACGCGCTGTCGTAATTTTGCTCTTGCGAGAATTGAATTAGCTCATCTAGCGACTTGAGTATGGTATTTGGCGCTGTTTCGGTATCGGAGACAATGATTTCGAGGTCTGCAAGCAATTGCGCCTCATTTTGATAGTCACTGGCATAACTTGGTGTAAAAAAGCTAAATAAAAGCAGAAGAACAAGTGCTTTTGAACGACTAAGCGTAAGCGCGCATGTGGCTTTCATGCACAGCTTGAACAAGCTCCCGATTCCTGATTTTAGAGTGTGCATGAATAAGATTACGCCTGTAGGTGACAAAAAACACCAATAATTAAAGCCACCGAAATTTTACCACAGTGTATATCTTATCGGTCAAATGGCATAAGAACTGAACGCTTAAAGAGCAAAAAATAGCAAAAACTGTCACATTTTTGTAGCTTACTGAAACTAAAATCAATACCTTAGTACAGCTTGTAAAATAAAATTAAAAACACAGGGACAAATACCATGCAAATGAAAGCACTTTCTTTGTTGGTAGCAGGATGCTTTGCAACTGCTGCTCAGGCCGACGTGTATATCTCAGAATATATTGAAGGCTCGTCAAACAACAAAGCTATCGAAATCTATAACGACAGTAACTCGCCCGTTGATTTATCAACCTACACCCTAAACTTCTACTTCAATGGCTCAATGAGCGCCAACACAACCATTAACTTGGCCGGTCAACTCGCAGCGAATTCTGTTTACGTGGTTGCCGATGATGGTGCGAATGCGGAAATCTTGGCGAAAGCCGATTTAGTGTCAAGCTCAGGCTTTTTTAATGGTGACGATGCAATCGAATTGATTAGCGACGAGAACATCATCGATTCAATCGGGCAAGTTGGCTTTGATCCAGGCTCGAGCTGGTCAACCGGCGGTGTATCCACCCAAAACGCAACACTCGTAAGAATAGACGCGATTACGCTGGGCGACAGCGACAGCGCCAATGAATTTGATCCGTCTGTAGAGTGGATTGCTCTTCCTCAAGATGATGTATCTAGTCTCGGAACGCACAAAGGCTGCTGCGACGATGATGGCGACGACGGCGATGATGGTGGTGATGGCGGCGACAGTGGCAATACATCAGCAGCCCCAATGCTGCTTACTGCGATATTTGATGGCCCGCTCAGTGGTGGTATTCCAAAGGGTGTTGAAATTTACGTATCTGAAGATATCAACGACTTATCAGTATGCGGCATTGGCAGCGCAAACAATGGCGGCGGTACTGATGGTGAAGAATTCAGCTTCCCAGCAGGCAGCAGCGCTTCTGCCGGTGACTTTATTTATGTCGCGTCAGAAACCACAGGCTTTACCGCGTTTTTCGGATTTGCCCCAACTTACAATGCAGGCTCAGCGCTCAGTATAAATGGCGATGATGCCGTTGAACTATTCTGCAACGACACGCTTATTGACGTGTACGGAGAAGCCGACGTAGACGGCTCTGGTGAAGCTTGGGAGTATTTAGACAGCTTTGCATATCGTGTGTCAGAGACCGAAGGCTCGAGCACATTCATGCTAAGCGACTGGAACATTGAAGGTCCTAACGCATTAGACGGCACGTCGGTTAACGACGGCACCATCCCAGTCGGCAGCTTTGAATTTGCAGCTGGCTCATTGTTCTTTTCTGAATATATTGAGGGAAGCAGCAATAACAAAGCATTGGAAATAGTAAATTTAACCGGTAGCGAAGTCACTCTTGATGGAAACTACAGTGTTGAAGTTTACTTTAACGGCAGCAGTAGCCCCGGCCAAACGATTGGTTTACAAGGCAGCCTAGCTAACCGCGATGTATTTGTGCTGGCTAACCCTAATTCTGTTGCCGACATACTCGATGAAACTGACCAAACATCGGGCTCAGTAGCCTTTAATGGCGATGACGCTCTTGTTCTTAGAGGTCCGGCTGGCGAGATTTTAGATGTCATTGGTACCGTTGGCGAGGACCCAGGCAGCGAGTGGGGAACAGGTGATGCAAGTACCGCAAACAACACGCTTTTACGGAACACCAATATTCGTATGGGCGATATTGAACCCTCAGATGCCTTTGACCCTAGCGCAGAGTGGACTGGTCAGCCACAAAACTTTTTTGATGATCTAGGTAAGTTTGGTGACAGTGACGGCGGACCTGACGACCCAGATCCTATCCTGATTGGTCAATGTGGCGACGATGCCGTGCTCATCAGTGCAATTCAAGGCACTGGGGATAGCACCATGATGGCCAACACCGAAGTAGTAGTTGAGGCTTCGGTAACGCTAGTAACACCAGGTTTAGAAGGCTTCTTCATGCAAGAAGAAAGCGCACAATCTGACGGCAACCCCTTAAGTTCTGAAGGTATTTTTGTGTTTACCGGCAACTCACCCATCAATGTGAGTGAAGGTCAGCTTGTTAGGGTAGTGGGCACGGTAAATGAGTTCTTTGATAAAACCCAAATTACCGCTAGTGAAGTGTCAGAAAGCTGTGGCGTAGGCGAATATGCAGTCACTGAGCTATCATTGCCTATTCCTGAAGGAAGCAGTTTTGAAGCCCTTGAAGGTATGGCTGTAAGCTCCTCACAAACGCTTACGATTGTGAACACCTTTACCTATGCACGTTTTGGTGAAGTTGAAGTGGCGAATGGCCGCACCTTTAACCCAACGCACTTACATACTCCTGGTTCTCCTGAAGCCATCGCACTTGCTTCGAGCAACGCTCGCAATAAGATTATTTATGATGATGGCGTAAACGGCGCACCAAACGACCTTGACTTAAACGGCCCGCTTTCTGCTCAAAACACCCTGCGCACCGGCAGTTTAATTTCTGGTGTAAGCGGTGTTATGGACTATGGCTTTAATGCTTATCGTATTCAGCCTAACAGTACTCCGGTTGTGCAGTCTGCCGAGCGCCCTGAGACGCCAAGCGTAGAGGGTGATTTAAGTGTTGCCAGCTTCAACGTGCTGAATTTATTCAACGGCGATGGCAACGGCAATGGTTTCCCAACCTCTCGCGGCGCTGACTCATTAAGTGAGTACCAATTGCAACTGGCTAAAATTGCTAACGCGATTGTTGCTCTTGATGCAAGCGTAGTGGGCTTAATGGAAATTGAAAACGATGGTTATGGGGCAGACAGTGCTATCGCACAATTGGTTGATGCTTTGAATCAGCGTGCGGGTGAAGCAACTTACTCCTTCATTGATGCTGGTGGTGTGGTAGGTACAGACCAAATTTCAGTTGGATTGGTATACCAAAACGCTGAAGTTACGCCAGTCGGTAACTTACAAATCCTAGACGAGAGTAATTCAATTGCTGATGACGAAGGACCACTATTTAACACCCGTCGAAACCGCCCTTCTTTTGCACAGCAGTTTGCCTCAGTAGAGAGTGGCGACACCTTTGTGGTTAACGTCAATCACTTAAAATCTAAGGGTAGCGGTTGCGGAGCCGGTGACGATAGTGCCGATCAAGGCAACTGCAACGGCACTCGCACACGCGCGGCAAATGCTGTGCATGTATGGCTTGCGTCTACCTTTGCAGAAGAGCCAGTTTTCATCGTAGGTGATTTAAACAGCTACGCAAAAGAAGACCCAATCGTTGAATTGCAAAATGCAGGATATACCGACCTAGCGCGCGCTCTCAACGGCCCAATGGCTTACAGCTATAGCTTCAGAGGTGAGTTTGGCTCACTTGATTATGCGATGGCGAACAGTGCCGCAAATTCGCTTGTGAATGAGGTTGTTGAGTGGCATATCAATGCTGATGAGCCGGTTGCGCTTGATTACAACGAAGAGTTTTATCCATCAAGCTTTAGGGACGACTCGGTGTATCGTTCGTCTGATCATGACCCGGTAATTGTAGGCTTTAGTTTTGAGTCAGAACAACTTATTGGTGATGTGAACGGTGATGGCGTGCTTAGTTTTGATGACTACTTCGCGATTTATGCGGCTTTAGGTCAAACCAGCGCTAGCCCTGGTTTTAACCCAGCTGCAGATATTGATAACGATGGTAGCATTACCTTTGGCGACTTAATGGCATGGTATAACTTGTTTCTTGCGCAATAAGCCAAGATAGCAAAAGTTATTCACCATTTATTTAAATTGATTGTTTTAAACAAAATCTTTAAACAGGAACTGCGCATCTCGCAAGAGATGCGCAATAACAAACGGAAAAATAAAATGAAAAAGTTACTCGCAATATTTTTTGTATTAAGTGCAATTAGCACAAGCTCGCAAGCCGGTGTGATTTTATCTATTACGCCCGACAGCAACACGGTTGATGTAGGTGATGACGTAGTTCTTACGCTAAGTGCAACAACCACCGACGGTAGTGTGTTTACCAACTTTGGTTTGGACTTATTTATGAACAACGCTCAATTACTTGGCAGCGATATGACCGTTGCGATAGATAGCATGTTTACGCCATTTCCAACTGCCGATTTTGACGGTATTTCAGGCAGCATCCCACCAGCATTTACACCCGTTCCGCCATTTGCACCGCTCCCCTTTGCAGTTAGCGGCAATGACATTACGCTTGCAACCATTACCATTGCCAACTTGACTCAGGGCTTGTTCGAGTTTAATTTAGGTGTGACGATGGCTGACTTAACAGAAGGTGTATTTAACGCCGATTTCTTATCAGCTCCTCCTGGCTTACTTAGCATTGACCCAAGCTCATTCGAAACAACGAGCGTAAACGTTGGTTTAGTTGAAGAGGTAAGCGCTCCTGCCGTAGCACTTATTATGAGCTTGGCTGCCGGCTTTTTGCTGCTTCGTCGCAAAGGCTAAATTAAACCAATAAATCTAAGGATCTAAAAGCTTGCGATTATTTGTGGTTATCACGCTATCGGTATTATTATGCATAAAAGGTGTTTTGCCTTTTGTTGCTAGTGCCAGTGTGCTATCTATGGCTAATACAAATCAGGCGCAGCAAGATGCTGTGATGATTTGCACAGGTAATAGCTATCGTTGGGTGTCGCTTTCTGAGTTCTATGAAAGCGGCAAACTGGTAGATGTGGAAACTAATAAGCAATCAGTGCCACACTTTACTTGCCCTCTAGGTGCCTTTGATTTGTTTAATGATGAAGACGATGGCGGATTTTCGTATTCGATAAAGCTCGCCTTCGAAGCATCTATTCACTTTTATTTTAATCATTACCAATCTGTTCAAATTTCTATCGACCGAAGCGTAGACACGCGCGGCCCTCCTTCTTCGTTCATTTAAATCACGTTAAGCGCCCTTTTTAAGGGATATTTTATATTGAGCCGGTTTTTTGCCCTCAATCTTATCGATATTTATAAGTGATATATGAACAACAAACAATTAAAGCGCCACTTAGCGCGAGAATACGCGACGGCTGCCCATGGCAAAGTAAAATCTAGCCTAAATTTAAGTAAAATAGCACTTGCCTTGCTTATTTCTTCTAGCCCAGTAATGGCTGAGACATTGAACACCGATACTAACGAACAAGACGATGGCGGCGAACAAAGCTGGCGCGTTGAGCGTATTGAAGTGAGTGGTAATGCGGGCCCAAAATACATTAGTGAACAAGCCAGCGTTAGCCGCACCAACATTCCCTTATTGCTTCTGCCACAAACCTACCAAGTGCTCAATGCAGATTTAATTGCCGAACAACAATTGAATAATTTAACCCAGGCCTTGAGCAACATTGCCGGAGCCGTTGCATCAGACAGCAGTGAAACCGTACTAGCGAACCCACTATTGCGAGGTTTTGAAGCTGAAATATATGTAGATGGAATGCTTGGCTACGGAGATACCGCCGTAATTGACCCCTCAAGTATGATAGGCGTTGAGCGAATTGAAGTAGCGAAAGGACCAACATCGACTCTATATGGTGGCGGCACTGGTGCGCCGGTGGGCGGCTTGATTAATGTGGTAACAAAATCTCCAAAATCTGAGGCTTTCTATAATGCTGGACTGAGCATTGGAAGCTTTTCACAACTGACGACTCAATTCGATATTAATCAGCCCTTAAGCGAAAGTGCAGGCTTTAGGGTAGCCGCACAGTGGTCTGATTCAGAGCACTTTATTGATGAAATTGACACCACTCGCGTGGCAATCTACCCATCATTTGCAATGCAGTTTTCCGAACAAACCGACCTAAGCATTAAAAGCTTTTATACCAAGCAAGAGTACTTAGAATATAGTGGCTTACCAAGCGTGGTGACAGGCGACCCAAATGTGGATGCTTACCAATACACCGGTGCACCTGATATGCCCCACACAGAAGTGGAAAATACCAGCATACATGCATTATTAAACCACCAGTTTACTAACGGATGGGAGTTACAAGCTCAGGCTCGTTACTACGCTAATGAGTTTGAGGAATATTCCTCTTTCCCGTTTTTGTCGTTTTTCCCGGTTCAAAACAATCAAGCATTTATCCTTTCAGGCTTTTTGCCGGCACAAGTTGACCAACAAACCTTTGATGTAAGCATACAAAAGCAATGGGAAAGCCGTAATTTTACCCAGAGCTTGCTTCTAGGAGCGGTTGTCGACAATACCGATTACGAGGGCGGTACAGCGTTTAATTTTAATCCCTTAGGCATACTCGATTACGCCAGTGGTGAAAACAACATTGCTTGGCAAAACCCGCCAGGACCGCTGACCGAAGGTAACAACCAATACAATACACAAGCAACTTATGCTCAATATCATGCTAGCATTGGTTCAAACTGGCATATTTTACTTAGCGCTCGCTTGAGTCATTATGAGCTCACTGAAAACGGCGCGTTTAATCCTAGTGCGCCATTTTCATTTGATTACACCGAAATTGACCCTAGAGTCGGTATCACTTATGCCATTAATGATGAGGTTTCTGTTTTTGCTGGATACGCCACGGGCACGCGCTTAAGTCTATTTTTTAATGCCAGTGGAACCGACCCCAAACCTGAAAGCTCACAAAGTACAGAGCTCGGACTCAAATTTAATTTAAGTGAACAAAACTTATATGGCTCAGTGAGTTATTACCAACTTACACGAAACAATATACCTAGCAGCGCGTTTCCAGAGCCGGGCTCAATACAAAGCGGTGAACAACAAAGCCAGGGCTTTGAAGTAGACATGATTTGGGAGCCCACCAACTCTCTTTCAGTTTTGTTTACCTATGCCAATACTCAAGCAAGTATCGAAGAGGACATCATTAGCGGCGCTGCTCTATTTAGCGCAGGTAATACCTTGGCACGAGTACCTGAAAATAGCGCACGTTTGGCGGCTCGATATCGCGTAAGTGAAGCTATTGGTTTTGGAATAGGCGCGAGTTACCAAGATGAAGCCCCGCTTACCAACGCAAATACGGCCTTCTCGGATAGTTTTACCGTGCTCGATTTGCAAGCTGACTATCAAATAAACGACCACTACCAACTGCAACTGCGTATCGACAACCTGCTCGACCGCGAATATTTTCAGGCTCATCAGTTCTTAAATCAAGGCGTAGTGAGACCTGCTCAACCTTTGTCTGCACAACTTAGCTTTTTAGCTAAGTTTTAAAGCAACACACATTCGGAGATTGCATATGAAAACTTCAAGAAGACAATTTTTAAAAGCAGGTGGCGCAGCAGCATCGCTTCTACCCTTTATGTTTTTGCAAGAGGCTATGGCAAAAGTTGAATTTGGCGCAAACATGGAAGAGGCCATGGATATATCGTCAGACGCGCATGTCACTCTTGCCAACTTTCCTGGCATTAAGATGTTTGGCAACGAACAAATTGTCATGCTGGTATATCCGGGCATGACCATGCTTGATTTGGTAGGCCCACAGTATTTCTTTTCAAGCATGATGGGCGCAAAAGTGCATTTAGTGACGATGGACGAACAAATCAAACCCATTATGGGCGACACGGGCTTTGCCATAGTGCCTACGATGAGCTACAAAGACGCGCCAAAAGAAATTGACGTTTTATTTGTACCAGGCGGTACTACAGGCACATTAAATGTGATGAAAGACAACAAAAGCATAGACTTTATTCAAGATGCAGCTTCTCGCGCTAAGTTGATTACCAGTGTTTGTACAGGCTCTTTAATTTTAGGTCGCGCAGGCTTATTAAAAGACAAAAAGGCGACAAGCCACTGGGCCGGGCGAGATATGTTGGTTCACTACGGCGCCACGCCGATAAATCAAAGAGTAGTAAGCTCCGGCAATATTGTTACCGGAGCAGGTGTCTCGGCTGGTATCGACTTTGCCATATCAATTCTGGCAAAGCTTCGGGGCGACAACTATGCAAAAGCGATTCAACTTCAGGCAGAATATTCACCACAACCTCAGTTTGAAGCAGGCACTCCAGAAGAGTCTGACCCTGAGCTTTACGAAGCGATGCATGAAATGTTTGCGCCAATGGTAGTGCAGTTCAGAGATATGGGCGTGAGATCTTAGATAGCTTTTAGAGAAGAAGCATATTCTGTTTCCGAGGATGCTGCTGTGAGTAACAGTTTGTTAGGACTATAATCGAAGGGCAATATCTTACAAAAGGGGTAGACTTGTTATATATGTGACTGTCTCCAAAGTGAGAATAATGTGATTTCTTCGCTACCAAGGTGGATTGAATACGGCGCCTTTGTATTAGCCTTTGTTGCCGGCTTCGTTAATGCCATTGGGCTACTCGGATTTGAGCATCAAGCCGTCTCACACGTCTCGGGCTCGGCAACCTTACTCGGCACAAGTTTCTTCTTTGGTTCTCTCGACACCATAGCCAGGCTTCTGGCTATTTTATTTGCATTTTTTTTTGGCGCTGCAATTTCTGGGGTGATGCTTTACGGCAGCTCACTAAAATTAGAGCGTCGGTATGACGGTGTTTTATTGTGCGAGTCATTTTTGCTATTTGGTGCTTATTTTTTATTGAGCTCAGGTTGGTTTTCAGGGCTTATTTTTGCATCTGCAGCTTGTGGTCTGCAAAACGCTCTCGCCACCACATACAGTGGCGCAATAATAAGAACCACTCACCTAACTGGCATATTTACAGATTTAGGCTTAATGGTGGGAGCGGTGATCCGCGGTGAAAAGTTCGACAAACGAAAATGTGTGCTTTTCACGATTATCATTATCGGTTTCATTGGCGGAGGTTTCTTAGGTGCGGTCTTTTTTCATTACTTGCTATTTAAAGCGATGCTAGCGCCTGCAATAGTTTGTTTAGTTTTAGCAATAAGTTACCGTCAGTATCAACGTAAACACTTGCTAGCAACTTCGATGCAAACTAAATCTGGCGATTAGCTCTACCTTAAGTTTAGCACTACATTTAAAGCGCTAAGCTAGAGGTTCATCAGTGTCTCAAACGTTATTCGGTGGGTTTGAGCAGCTCTTTCATAACGTACATGCTTGAACCTAATGAAACCATACTCAACAAAGCCATAAGCAAAGCTGTACCAAGTTTGTCAAAAGGTAAAAAAGCGGTGGCAACAACCACACCAACTAACACAATGGTAGAGAGCACCATAATGGCAAAATAGTTACTTAGATTGAGCTTACCTTTAATGACTAAATACATGTCTGTTACTTTTAATCGAATCAACTTGTAACAAAGGTATCGGTAAGTTTAAATTCTGCTTTAGCTCTTGCTATAAGCCTTTAGCCCTAAAAGACTGCCCTTTTCGTAACCGAACAGCATTCAATATTCACTTTGAGGCTTTGATATTGCTATCGCCGAATCGAAGTTTCGGCATTGAGCTATGCGCTGAGTGCCGGGTGCAAGCGAGATATTTGGATCCCATATTCGTTTAAAGATATTGCCCAACTCACGTAAGTCAGGCCGCTGACTGAATTGCTCTATCGCACTTGCTTGTATACCTTCAGAACTAATCTGGGCAACTTTGAAATTAAACACATATGCGCACTCTACCCCCATACGCAAATCAGTCATAATCACTGCGTCGTTTTGTAGCCTTACTGAGTACAATCCTTTTGTGAACCACTGTAACCTTTGGATGCTTGGCAAATTTTGCAAGTTATCTAGTAGTGATAAGTCACTAGGATGAGGGTCAAGGCTGACTTGCTCAGGCGAATCAAATACCGAGGCGTAGCCTTCGTAATATTCGTTATCAGTGCTCACAACAATTCGCCAGAGGAAGCTGTTTAAAGGAGCAGGCGTACTCATATAGGCTTGCGATTCAATGTTCCGAGCTTCTAAAGCAATATGGACTTTATGGTCTATGTACACCTTCGCAATTAGTGTCCAGGCAATATAAACAGCGCTTACCGACAAACCAATAGTATTCATTCGTGAGGCTTTGAGCCGATCAACTTTTGGCCACAGGACTACTCCCAAGCCAAACAAGAGCGGCAATGTGACCAGCGGATCGATAATAAATAAATTGGACACACCAAAAGGATATTCGGTGATTGGCCAAAGCAGTTGAGTGCCATAAACCGTAAAACTGTCTAATATCGCGTGAGTAGACAAACACAAAAATACTAAATAAAACCACTGCTTTTTAAACTGCGCCGTGCCTTGGTGAATCTTTGTGATAAGCCAAACTATCAATGGGCTTACAAGCAAATGTACCAATATTGAATGGCTGAAGCTTCGGTGATAGGTAAAATTTGCGATGGCATCGCCATAGGGAATGAACACGTCTAAATCAGGTAAGGTGCCAAGCACCGCGCCCCAAAGCACGGCTTTGCGGCCCACTTTATTGCCCAATACCGCATAACCTACCGCGCCGCCGAGGGCAATTTGTGTTACCGAATCCATTGCATCACATCCTTAAATTAATTGTTTACTTACGAAGGCCTGTGGACATACGTTCATTTGACTACTCATTCTTACCAAGAACGCTTTACTTTATTTAATTGCATGCGCAATAAAAGCTTGAATTTTGTCAGTGATTTGCGGGTTACTAAAGGCAGGCGTAATAAATTTCGGCTGAATAAAATACCCCTTATCAACAAGTTTATTGATAACAGGCAAGTATTCAATGGCCGTCTTACCACACAACAAGTTGTTAAAGTTCTGGCTTGATTCATATGCGTTTAGCATCTCGTGAAAGCCTCGAAGATAAACATAGTCTTTGGTAAAGCCGCCACCTCGATACACTCTTGCTGTGATGGTAAAGGCTTGGTCATCACTCGCATGAAATTCTTCTTTGAGCATTAGAAACGTGGTTTTAAAGCTCTTCTCTTTGATCATTGAGCTTACTGCCATCACTCTAAGCGCAAGGTTGCGTAAACGCCCAACTGTTAAACAACCTGCCATAAACTCACTCAAAATAGCCAAACCTTCTTGCGTTTTTGTGTTTGCTGGACATCCAAGTGATAGCACTCGCAGAGGCTGCGACCGGCCATTTAAAGTGGTAGCTAAATGCACACCAAGCTCATGATGTGCCAGTGCTTTCATATCAATACTGTTTACTTTAGCCTGAGTATTAATTTTGACTGTTGTGCCAGAAACTAGAGCGTTTGCAATCATGTTTTCATCGAGTTTCACGCTATGCTCATAACCCTGCTCTTGGGCAAAATTACGTAAATACTGCTCAATATTTGTCGCATTCAAAAGCGTTTCTTGATCTTGCTTTTCAGTAGGCAGGTGCAAAACGAAAGCAGCATTGCGCAGGTCTTTCTCAGAGGGCTCGCCATAATATCTGAAAGAATCATAGATGAAATCATTTGAACCAATAGATACCACCTGATCGATTTTATCGATGTAAGAGTTCACGACGCCGGTGTAAAGATGAATGAGATCTTCATCTTCTAAGGATTCAATAGATAGGTTAAATAGTTTACGCTTTAAACCAAATGCATCTAATGTATTTGGTTTATACAAAAATTGAGGTTCATGGGCATATTTGCTGTCAAAAAATGCCTGTTTCTGCGCCTTAAAATTAAGCGGCGTAATGGCGTCGAGTATCTCAATACTGCTGACCAGAGCATGCAATGAAGCATCTACGTTTAAGACCGCTTGTTTTATTTCCATAAGACCGATTTGTATTCACTGCTTAGTTTAGGCACTTGATAGCATTAATTAACGCTATCGACAACAAAAGATGAGTTGAGTTGCTCGCAGTAAGGGCCTGTTGTTCGTTGCTGAATTAATTTTGCGAGCTATGCTTATGCGACCTTCCAATAACTAAGTACTTGAAGGCAGTATTTTTAATCATCATCAACGCCATGAGCAATGCACTTGTATAATATACCCATTGAACACTTGAATGCTCGTGCGTAACTGGGCCAGCCGCCGGCAAAGCGAATTGTGTTATTTGAAATAAATAATTTAAGCCATAGCCGAGCAATATAGAGGCGCTAATTACCGCAAAAATATAAAGCACAAGCGTACGCTTTCCCATTTCCTTGCCTATCATCCCCATTGTGGAGACGTTAGTTGCAGGGCCTGCCAATAAAAACACCAGCACTGCACCTGGAGACAAACCAGCCACTAAAAAGCCAAGTGCCAATGGCGTGGAGGCTGTAGCGCAAATGTACATAGGGATACCAATTAGTGCCATCACTAACATCGCTAAAAAGCCATCGCCCCACTGTGTTAGAAAATCGGTAGGCACAAAGGTTTGAATTAGCGCTGCCATGCCTAAGCCAAGCATTAACCAAAACGTAATATCGGCTAATAATTTGCCCGAAGAAAAAGCCAATACACGCTTGGTTTGAACAAGCGCTTGGGATAATTTAGAGACTGAGCGATCGGGCTTCGTGCTCACATCAGATGGACTTGTTGAGGTAGATGACTCACTTGCACAACAGCTTGTTTTTTTTGTGCTGCAGCACGAACTCTCTTCGTCTAAGGCCTCACCTTTTGTATTTGCTTCCACTTCTTTATCAAAGCATTTCACCAAAACTCCAGCATAAATGGCACTGAAAATAGCAGCAAAGGGCCTAACAACCGCAAAAACTGGCCCTAACAAAGCATAAGATACTGACACTGAATCAACACCTGTTTCAGGCGTGGCTACTAAAAACGATACTGTAGAGGCCTTGCTCGCGCCGCTGCGCCTTAAGCCAAGTGCAGCCGGTATCACTCCGCAGGAACAAAGCGGTAAAGGTGCTCCAATTACCGCCGCTTTTGCGATTGATGTAAAACTATTGCTACCCATATGTTTTTGCAACAAATTCACCGGAACAAGCTCATGCATAATGCCTGCTATTAGTAAGCCGAGCAGTAACCACGGCGCTGACTCTATAAATAAGTCGACAAAATGCTGGGTGAATAATAATAGTTCGCTCATAGTGATTCCTGAGAATTAAGTACTTGTAAAATCGTACAGTGTTCAGCGCTTTCAGACCCACCACAGCATGCTTGATGCAAAGTTTTTAAAGACCTTTGAATACTCTGAAGTTCGTCTACCTTTGCTTGTATTTCATCAATTTTATTAGTGGTAAACTGCTTCACCTCTTCGCATGAATGCTCATTAGGATGAAGGCGCAATTCGAGTAGCTCACTGATTTCATCAAGAGTGAACCCCACGGCTTTGGCGCGCATAATAAACTGTAGCTTGTCTACTTCATGCTGATTGAACATGCGATAGCCACTCAATGAGCGCTCACTCGCGTTTATCAAATTCTTACTCTCGTAAAAACGTATGGCCTCTACGGTCATGCCAGTTTGCTTGGCCAGTTCACCAATTTTAAATAAGGATGCTTTTTTCATGTGGCCATTATAAACCCTGAAGTTAGCTTTAGAGTCAATTATTTGTTTTCAGTTCGTTTGCAAATGCATTTAGAGCTTTGATTTGATTAGGTATTAAACAAATTAGAAATATGGCATACTTCGTTTATACTATGTGTAATATTTTGAAAAAGTGTGGTGTTTGAAGGGTCATTTAACTTGTCCTTTTATGTCAGTAATCTTTACAACACACTTTTGGGCGTAGCTTAACCGCATGATTTAAATGCTAAATTTTTGCGGCATAAATATTGCTTGCTACCAGTAATGAATATGGACATTGATTTTAGGACCAACAGAAGATGAGTATGGTAAAACTAAAAAATATCGCCAAAATCGCATTAGCGCTTTCTATCGCTGCTCCTTTATTTGTGCAAGCTGGGGTTAAGGTACTTGACTTCGACTACGATGCAAACGGCAACAAAATCAACAATGCGGATGCTATAAACACTCAATACTCTGCATGGGGTGTTACCATCACTGGTTG
>CAYQMI010000005.1:27513-31943 GCA_964418575.1 uncultured Glaciecola sp. | reverse complement strand
ACAAACATGTACAACGTTACGCGTTTAGTTGTCAACATGCCCGGCTCTGGCGCTATTAACAATTTGGTATTCACCGAAGCTTCTGCTCCTGCTGCAATTCTATTAACGCTACTAGGCGCTGGTTTTGTATTTGGCAGACGTAAGAGCTAAAACCCTAACTAACTCTGATTAGCCGCTTTTTTAAGCGGCTTTTTTATGTAAGCACGCGTGCTTTCCTGTTATATTCCATACTATGATTGACCTTAGGTTAAAACTTTCAAGCTAGCATCCAACTTCGAGAAGATCCCATGACCCGCTTTAAAACCTTGATTTTATTTGCCATGCTTTTATTTGCTGCAAGCACTTCAGCAAACGTTTCACAGCTTTACGAAAACGCGATTCAAAGCTATAACGAAGATAACATCGACGCAGCCTACATCCATCTTAAAAATGCACTTTATGAAGACCCGAGCCATTTGCCCTCCAAAATCTTGATGGGAAAAGTGCTTATTTCAAAAGGTTTTTTACTCGCTGCACTTACCGAGTTTAACGAAGCTCAAGAGGCGGGCGGCGATCCGAATATCATTGTTCTACCGCTTGCAAATACACATTTATTGTTGGAGGAATTTGATGAAGTCACTACTCTTTCAACAAACGGTTTATCTCCTTCAAATACTGCTAAGTTACTTTTAATTCAAGGCAACGCATACCTTAATTTAGAAGAAAACGACAAAGCTATAGGTCATTATAAAAAAGCTTTAGCCATAGCGCCTGACGACATTGGTATTTTGACCAATATCGCTTATTTTTACTTCATTACAAAAGATGAAGCGCAAATGCAAAGTACCGTCGCTAAGCTCAGCGAACTTGCGCCAGAAGACTTTCGAGTCCTGCATTTAGAGGGTCAAATACTAAAATCAAAGAAGGTCTTCAACCAAGCTCACGAATACTTTGAACGTGCGTATCAAGCAAACCCTGAAGACCCGGTTATCAAGCGCTCGTTAGTTAGCAGTCTTATTCAACAGCAAGACTATATAAGAGCACAAACCATAGTAGAAGAGATACTTGAACAGTCTCCTGACGACCCATTTGCATTGCTATACAAAGGCAGGCTCCTTCGAGAGAACCAAGCAGGCGATGACTATGAAGCGGTATTTGAAGAGTTAAATTTATCCCTTGCGGCTATTCCTGAGCAAATTAAAAAAGAGCGTGATGAGCTGCTCATCATAAGAGCGGTTGCAAGCTATTTAAACGAAGACTTTGGCCGTGCAGTCAGAGAGTTTGAAGCATTTTTAGCTAAACGTCCTAACAACGTCAAAGCGATGGGGCTGTTAGCCGATTCGTATATTCAAACTGGCCAGGAATTCAAAGCGCTTGGCTTGTTAGAAAACCGCGAAAGAACCATTGCACAAGATAAAAAAGTCAGCTTGATGCTGTGCAACCTTTATTTAAATGCGAACAAAGCCTTTAAGTGCGAACAGCTTATAAATGATTTAGAGAAGCTTTATGGAGAGGAGCCAAGCTTTGCGTTTATGCGAGTTCGAGCATTACTCGGCTTAGGCCGTTACCCAGAAGCTATTGAACTACTTGAAAGAGATTTTTCAGATGCAGATCACTCTCAGGTTTTATTTACCTCTGTAAGCCTCTATGCGGCTAATACTCAATATGATTTAGCAATTCAGCAAGTCGATAAATTAATTGAAACTTCAGGGGATGACGCTGCACCCAAACTGCTCAAAACCAACCTACTCATCGCCAAAGGTGACTACCTTCAGGCAAAAGCTTTAGTTGAATCTGTTTTAGAACAAAACAGCCAATCACGACAAGGCCGCCTTAGTCTTGCAAGAATCTACCTAAACTTAAATCAATATGAGCAAGGCTTGTCGATTGCCGAAGAACTCCACGATGAAAATAAACTCGATCTTGCAATAGCAATTTTGTACTCGCAGCTTTTGATAGCCACGGGTGAGGACGAGCGAGCCTTAAAGCAGTTAACAGCGGCCAGGGCTATTACTGACAAAAACCCAATTGCCTCCGAGCTTTTGGTCAAACTTTATATGAGAAGCGGCGAGCTTGATGACGCTTTAAGTGAAATCAATCATTTGTTACGTGCACATTATTTAGTGCCAGAATATTTAATGACTAAGTCAGAGATTTTGTATGAGCTAGGGGATGTTAAAGATGCCAATAAACAGCTCAATATAATTTATGGGCTTTGGCTTGATGAAGCGAACAAACTTGGTTTCTTGGCAAATAAACAAATGAGCCTTGGCGATCTGGATGGCGCCAATAAATCCTTAGCACAGGCAATAAAGCTTATACCTGAATCTTTAGCATTTCGAGTACAGTTAATGCAGCTTTACCTAATGCAAAATCAGGCTGATAAAGCACAGCAAGAAATTGCGAGCATTCAAAAGTCGTATCCAAACAGCGCTGTTTTAGACTTAATGCGAGGAGAGATTTCGGCAATAAACGGTGCGCCTAAGCAAGCATACCAACATTACTTAAACGCCTATAAAAATGACAACAATTACTCTCTAGCCCTGATCAAATTGTATCAACTAGCGCTGGCTGGACTTGAGCAAAGCAGCACCACGGAGCTTTTACAAAAACACCTTGCGCGTGAACCTCAGGCCTACCTCATTCGGAATTTACTTGCAGATTTACTCATGATGCAAAGCAAATACGATGAGGCACTTACGCATTATGAGCGCTTAGTAAAAGTCAGAGGATTACCTAGCATAGATGGGGTATTGAACAACATAGCGAACATCAAGCTACTAAACAAGGATACACTTGACGAGGCATTAGACTATGCCACTCAAGCGCTTAATCTGAATCCTCAGTCAGCAAACATTATGGATACCAAGGCTTGGATCCTAGCAAAACAGGCAAAGTATTCAGAATCACTTAATTTGATGCGACAAGCGCTTGCTCTTAACGCTAATGACCCTAGTATGCAATATCACCTTGCTTATATATTGGCTAAACTCAACAGAACCAGTGAAGCTATATCAGAGTTACAAAAGGCGCTTAACAATCACCCTGAATTTAAAGATAGGGATGAAGCTCAGCGCCTATTAGATGAGCTACGCAGTGCTTAACGCAGCTTCATTTAGATGTGTTAGAGGCTAGCCGATTAAGACAAAGACAATTCAACACTTACCGGACAATGATCTGAGCCGTGGATGTCATTATGAATATCCGATGCAGTAATGCGCTCTTTCAAGGCTGGCGATACTAAAAAGTAATCAATTCTCCATCCTACATTTCGCTCTCTTGCGCCTGCTCGGTAACTCCACCAGCTGTATTTGACCGTTTCAGGATTCACTTCACGAAAGGCATCTACATAACCTGCGGCAACTAAATTGTCTAGTCCGTCAATTTCTGCTTGGGTATAGCCTGCGCTTTTGTTGTAGTTTGCTTTGGGACGGGCCAAATCAATATCTTTATGAGCAACGTTCAAATCGCCACAAATCACTACTGGCTTTTGTTTTTCAAGCTCTTTTACGTAGCTTAAAAAATCCGCATCCCATGTTTGACGATACGGCAAACGCTTTAAATCATTTTGCGAGTTTGGCGTGTACACCGTGACCAAATAGAAATCGTTATACTCAGCACACAAAACACGCCCTTCCTGGTCGTGCTCTTCAATGCTGATGTCTTTGCTCACATCAACAGGTTTAACCCGACTGATAATACTGGTACCTGAATAGCCTTTTTTTACTGCTGAGTTAGCATATACGTGATAGCCCTCAAGCTCTGCAAGCGCTTCCATCACTTGATCATCTTGCGCCTTGGTTTCTTGTAAACACAGCACATCGCAATCCAATGTTGCCAAAGACTGCATAAAGTCTTTTTTCATCGCCGCTCTAATACCGTTAACGTTCCAAGATACTAATTTCATCAATGTCTCCATGAGTGATAGGTCGAATTATATATTTGCATCAGTGCTAATGTCTGCATTAAACAACGCAGACCTTTAATTCGGCGAGTATATCGTATTGCCGATCTAAAAGGATTGTAGTTAGCAATATTTAGCGTTTATCGAGTGTTGTTTTTAATACATCGAATTTACTTCTGCTTACCGGTACCTTGTCTCCATTGCTCATGACAACAGAGCCTTGACGTCCCTCTTTTAATAGCTTAGTGATATTTTCATAACTGACCCAGTATGAGCGATGTGTTTGCATGCCAGTGCTAGCAGGTAGTTCAGCAATAGCATCTTTTAAATTGTAGAGAACTAATTCTTTATGATTGGCACATACCACTGATAAATAATGTAGCTCTGATTGAAGATACAAAATGTCTTTCGCTTTTGAGCCCCTCAATAAGCTTATAAAACCAACATCGCGTTCGCTGTGATGTTCGTGCTCTTTTTGTTCACTTTGTGTCAGTTCGTTTTTTTGCTTGCTGTTGTCGCTTTTGATGCTTTTTTCGCTATTTTTTTC